>VBLN01000503.1 GCA_005878685.1 Deltaproteobacteria bacterium
CGCGAAAATCGCGACGTCGCGAAACGATTTCTCAAGGCCTATTCCGAGGCGGTTCACGTCGTTAAGACGGATCGTGAAAAAATCTTAAAGATTTTCGCGAAAAGAATGCGCCTCGATGATGCTGAGATTCTTCGGGCGACCTACGATTATTTCGCCCCGAGGTTTTCGTTTCCGCCGCGCGTCGATATGGCAGGGATCAAGGACACCTTAGATTTTTATGCCGAGACGAACCCGGAGGTGAAAGGCCGCAACCCCCAGGAGTTTGTCGATCACTCACTCATCGATGAGCTGCAGAAGGAAGGCTTCTTTAAGGGATTGGATTCGTAGAGCAGCTTTTCGGCCGATAGTCACCCTATCTCCTTTTTAGCTCTTCGCCAGCCCTTTTAGCGAAGCTCCAATCGGCGATGTCCGAGATAGAAATGTTTCCTGCGCTCTTGCGGCTCTCTTGGACCAGACGGATTACGTTTCGCATCGTTTCGTCGGGGGCGATTCCGCTTCGGCTGTAGAGCCCGGCGAGATCTTGATAGATCGCCTCCCGCACCTCCGCATCTTTGACGCCCCAGCTTTTTTCCATAAGAGATAAGATGTCGCTTTTACGATTCTGGATGTAATCGACGCTCTTGAAAAGCGCCTTGATCATCTTGACGATCTCGTCGGGCTTTTCCTTAGTTTTATCCACCTGAACAGCCAACCCTCCAAGGGGGATTTGCATTACTTCGTTAAACGAGACGAGCTCGTTGAAGCCCTTTTTGCGGCCGATCTTGTTGAAAGGAGGTGTCACCATGGCGGCATGAATCGACCCGCCCTCCAATGCTTGGTAGCGGCTCGAGCTTCCACCGATCTGCAGAAAGGTGACGTCCTTTTCGGGATTCATCCCGTACTTTTTCAAGATCGCCATGACTTCGCTGTGGGGCGTCCCGCCAAAGCTGCTGATCCCGACGATCTTGCCCTTGAGATCCTCTATCCTCTTGATATTTGGGCTCGTAAGGAGAACGTGATCCGAGCCGTCCATGACGGACATGACGATACGCGCCGGCAAGCCCGCCATGGCGGCGCCGACAAAATTGGAGAAGGTCCCGCCGTAGTCCACATTTTTGCTGAGCACTCCATTGACGACGACCTGATTCTGCATGATGACAACGATCGCGTTCAGCCCCTCGCTTTTCAGGGAATTGCTGCCCGTCCGAGTCGTCAAACCTACAACGATCTTTCTGTCTTGAGCGGAAACACCGGGAGGAAAGGTCGCGATGATGCCGAGCAGCAGCGTAAGGTAGTTAAGAATGGCGCGGGCGCTCTTGATCATTCGACGAGGTCCATCAGGACGCCATCGGGATCGGCCAGGGAGCGCCTGCCGAGCAGGCAGCCATCGATCTCTCGCTTCGTGATGTGGCCGAACCTTCCTAAATCGATTTGCTTCGGCGTAGATTCAGGATGGGCTTGGCTCAGCTCTGCGAGCTGCTGCTCGGCTTCTTTGACAGCCTCCACTTTGAAACCGATATGGTCAAGGCCTTCGGTCATCGCCCGGTAAGAGTTGTTCTCGGTCGGGATGATGACCAGGGAGACCTTGCCATCGCTCAAGCAGAGCTGGCCCTTTTCGGAGACGCCTTCCAATGGTCTAAGCTCGAAGACATTCTGGTAGAAATCGGCGAGGAGAGAAGGTTTTCCCGTCCTGATCGCTACGTGATGCAGGTGCCGCGGCTGCTCCCAGTCTTCTTCCAGGCCACGCCTTTCTGAGAGACATCGATGTGCGTGCCCGCGGGATCCTGAATTCTCAAGACAGAGAAAGGGACGTGCTCCAGACTGGCGGCGACCCTTAGGTCGGGATAGTTTTGGCGCAGCCGCTCCAACACGGTTTCATTCGATTGAACTTCAAAACCGAAATGGTCCAACCCAGAGCGAATGCCGGCATGCCTCTGCAATAAGGCGAGCCCGATGATACCGTCGCTGATGTGACCCCTGTTGGGATTGTAATTGCCTTTCTCGTCGGTCATGCCGGTCGTGATCTTCTTCATGCCGAAAAGGGTCTGATAAAACCGCGCAGTCTTCTCGTAGTTCTCGGTGTAGATCGCCACGTGTCTGATCCGGGCAAACATAGGGGCCTCCTCCTTGCTGCAAGTAAAGCTTCAATTCGACGTACCACCGTGAATACCCAATTGTCAACGACGGTTCGAAGGTTGGAGTGCTGGAGTAATGGAGTCATGGGTTTCTCCGACACTCCAACACCGCAATACTCCAACACTCCAATACTCCATTTCCCCGATTGACTTCGACTGAGAAACCGTGGGAGATTACCGACGAGGCAAAATTTCATGCCTGTTCATGCGCTCGCGGACATCACCGTTATCGAGTGCTCGACGTTTGTAACCGGACCCTATGCCGCTTCGCTATTGGCCGACCTTGGCGCGCGCGTCATCAAAATCGAATCACCTCCAGACGGAGATCCTTATCGTTATTTTGCCGCTGATGCTTTTTTCAGCCCCAATTTCGCCCACCTGAACCGCAACAAGGAGAGTCTCGCGCTCGATCTCAAGAGCGACAGAGGGAAAGAGATCTGCGTCGATTTGATTAAGAAGGCGGATGTTTTTGTGGAAAATTTTCGTCCTGGAACTGCGGAACGCTTAGGTCTGGGTTACGAGGCATTGAGATTCGTAAACCGCCGCTTGATCTATTGCTCGATCTCCGCATTCGGCCAGACCGGACCTTATGCCGATAAACCCGGCTTTGACACGCTGGGCCAGGCGATGAGCGGGCTTTTGAGCGTGCTGACGGATCTCGATCAACCGGAGGTGATGGGCATCCTTTCCGCGGCTTATGGCATTTTGGGAGCTCTGCTTGCGCGACAGCAGACAGGGAAGGGTTCCAAGGTCGAGACTTCTCTATTGCAGGCCACTTTGTCTTTCATCGGCGAGACGGCCGCGGGCTATCTGAGGACCGGTCGGATTCCCGACCGTCTTGCTCGGGTCAAGAACGCTCACGCGTTTGCTTTTTTGGCGAAGGACGGATTACCGTTGGTCATTCACTGTTCGGTCCCGGAAAAGTTCTGGAGGACTTTCTTGAAAGCCGTGGGTCGGGTAGATCTGGCGGGGGACGATAGGTTCAGCACAAGAGAGGCTCGAAAAGCAAATTACGCGCTGCGCGAAAAAGAGCTCGAGCCGAGCTTTGCCACCCGGACGAGAGCGGAATGGCTAAAGAGGTTCGAAGCAAACGATGTCCCCGCGGCTCCCCTTTACAATATGGCCGAGGTGGTGAGCGATCCTCAAGTGGCCCATCTGGGATTGGTCGAAGAAGTTGAGCATCCCAAGATGGGCAAGTTGAAATTCGTGGGACCGGCAGTGAGCTTCGCAAATCTGTCGAGAGAAAAAATCAAGCCGCCACCGCTGCTTGGGGAACAGACAGCGACGATTCTGGCTGAGCTCGGATACACTCAAGCTGCGGTCGAGGAGCTTGCAGAGCAGGGGATCGTCAAGATTGCCCAGAGTTAAAAGGTTGAAAGGGAGAGGGCATGATTTACGATATCGAAATTAACTCGGCGGCCCATTATCCGGCGCCCGGCGTGATCGAGCTGGTCGAGTTAGCGGAGAAGGTAGGGTTCGGCGCCTTCTGGAAGGGGGAGTCGAACAGCACCGATCCGATGGTGTTGCTGTCCGCGGCTGCGAGCCGGACCAAGACCATCAAGCTTGGGACCGCGATCTATCACATCTACGGCCGCAGTCCGGTGACGCTCGGCATCCAGTCGGCGACGTTACAGGATCTTTCCGGCGGCAGATTGCTGCTGGGTCTTGGGGTGGCGAACAAGAGCATCGCCGGATGGCATGGCGGTGTATTTGACCGACCGCTTCGCCGCGCCCGCGAATATATCGAAATTGTCCGGAAAGTTGCCGCGGGCGAGCGCGTCGAATACGAAGGGGAAGTTTACCAAACCGGCAAGCGCTTCCAGCTTTCCTGGAAGCCAAGCTATCCGAGCTTTCCCGTCTATCTCGCCGGGCTCGGGCCGCAGATGACCAAGCTTGTCGGG
>VBLN01000132.1:0-14164 GCA_005878685.1 Deltaproteobacteria bacterium
ATCCGCTAAGCCTGTACCTGCCCAAAATGTATCAAAATCACTCCCTGCCGGGATCTTCGCCAGGGCATGGTGAATGCCTGCATCGGCGGCCTGCAGGGCGGCCGTCCCCCCCTTAAGATTGGCAGAGGCTTTAAGATTGAGCCCGCTAAACATTAGACTCGCGCCGGTCAATGATATAAAGAGGGCCATAATCATCAGGACTACAACCAGACCGAGGCCTTTTCTCGAGTTCAATGTCCGATTACGGATACCCGTCCTTGGACTTTGAAGTTGGCGCCTAAGAATGAATGGCATCAGGCCTCCTGTCGTTATCTATCCACAACTCTATTATGACGGCAGCCCACGATTGCGCAGATCCGCGTTGGAGGTCATGGTGGCATTCAGTTGACCCCCAAACACCGGGTCTGGGTTCTTGGATTGGACCGTTAACGAAATCGATACTCTTTGGATAGCAGCTACGGTTCCCGCATTGCCGCCACCGGAGGCAGGGCATGCGACCGCGCCTCCGCCAACAGGGGTGGAAAAATTGTTAGTGCAATTCTGGGGAAAGTACGTGAAAGCGAAATTCGCGGTGCCAGTTGGCACGTTACAATCAGTCAGCGGCTGCGCTGCGTTAGTGCCTTCCTTTCTCGTGATATTACCGAACCCAGATGGGCAACCCGTTATATCAAAATCGTAGGTGATGTCTTCATCTGCATCGCCACAATCGTTATCTGCATTGGCGTCGTACTTGAACTGGAGCTTTTGGGAGTTGGCAACCAGAACTCCCGCGCAGCTAGCTCCTGTGGGCGCATACCCCGCATTCCTAATCTCCCGTACCATCAAATCGAGCACGGACCGGGCATATTCCTGGGCGTCAAGGCGGTTCTCCTGGACCTTCATGGTATGGGTCTGCAGCCGAAACATGCTGTAAGCCGCCGCCATGATAATTGAGGTAATCACCATGGACACTAAAAGCTCAAATAAGGTGAACCCTCCGGCCGAAGCTCGATGCGCAAGATGCAGTGTTAAACGTTGAACTGTGAACCCTCTTCTGCGCGCCGTTTTCCTTTTTCCACCTCCTCCTGTTCCCCCTGTCTCTGTTAGCCATTTCCCCAACATAACTTCTTCCTATTGCTTAACTGCAGAGGAGATCACCACATTGTGCGAGATATAATCTGTCCAGCTCACCGTCACAGTGACGCAGATAAGGCCGCTGACGCTATTGCAGTTAGAAGTCACGGTCCAGGACCGGTTAAACTTCACTGGCACCCCTGACACGCTGATATTATTTTCTGGACTCCCCGTCGTGGTGATATTGGCCGCTGTCCTGCTCTTAAGCTCCTCGAGCCTGTCCTGAGCTAGATTGGTAGCAATCGTGGTATAAAGACTCGTTTGGTTTGCGCGGATGACCGACGTCGCACCTATGGCCAAACCCAAGATGGCGATGGCAAAAATCGTCATTGCCACAAGAACCTCTATCAGGGTAAAGCCATCCTGGGCTCCCGCACCGTGAAATCTGAATTGCACTCATCACCTCATTGGACCAATCGGC
Source organism: Deltaproteobacteria bacterium (assembly GCA_005878685.1). Classification (GTDB taxonomy): domain Bacteria; phylum Desulfobacterota; class Binatia; order UBA9968; family UBA9968; genus DP-36. The sequence continues at coordinate 1,535 of VBLN01000132.1, forward strand.
TATCAAGCGCAGCTAGAATCTGCAATGTTCACGCGGCCCACTGTCTTCACGCAGACAAGTTTCTGCGCTGTGCCATTGCTAAGCGTAATGGTCACAGCAGCACTGGCGGTCCCACGAGCAGTGAAGACTGGATTTGCCGATACCGCGAATGTGATCCCAGGATAAAGCTGACCAAAATTACGCGAGTCACTGCCAATGGAAAAAGTATAAGTAGTGGACGTATTAAACGTAACCGTGTTCGCCGTGTTCTGGGATATCGCCTTGATCCGGGCCACCTGTAGGTCTGAGGCAACCTGGCGCGCCGCAGAAGAGAGCCGAAGCCTCGGCAGCGTTGACAGAAGAGCTGGAATCGCGATCGCTAGAATTATTGACGCAATTCCAATCGTCAGAAGCATCTCCACGACGGTAAAACCGGAGGTCTTTAGACCATGTGTTCTGAGTGTCATAGGCCTTGTATTCCAGCCAAAGTAAGCTAAAGACGTGCCAACTTCTACGGAACCACGCCAATAATCTAATTGCTTGGAAAGTAAGCGGTTTTTTAAAGAGAGAGAGAGATCTGATAACCGTTACCAAACGGAATAGGTGACAAAAAGCGTAAGAGTGACGACAATTGGGTTAGAATGCGTCATCTCTACTACTCCAGGTAGAATGTGATTAGCTCTCTGGCAAAGAAGAGATGAAAGAGTGCCCCTAGGCAAAGGAAGGGGGCAAAGGGAAGCGCAAATTTTCCACCCACGCCTTTTGTGACCATAAACGCGATTCCGACTATCGATCCCGCTAGAGAAGCGAAGAAAAGCGCAAGAGGAATAGATGGCCAACCTAAAAAGGCGCCAATCATGGCAAGGAGCTTTATGTCTCCACCCCCCATGCCCTCAATGCCGGTAAAATATTCATAGCCCCAGGCCACTATCAAAAGAATACCACCGCCAAAAACAACCCCGAGCAGTGAGCTGACAGGAGATGGAAGAATCAAAAGCGGATCGATAGACAGCAGCCAACTTACAATGGCTGACAGAAGTCCCACGGCGATGCCGGGAAGACTAATGACGTCCGGCACAATTCTCACATCCAGGTCGACAAAGCTGATGACGACAAGAGCGGCGACAAAAACAAAGTTAACAAAAAAAGCGAAACCCAAACCGAGATGATGCAATAGAGCGACCGATAGAGACGCCATCAACAGCTCCACCACGAAGTAACGCGGCGAAATCTTCTCGCTGCAAAAGCGACAGCGACCGGCCAAAAACAGATAGCTGATCAGCGGGACGTTATCGTAAAAAGGAATCGGGGTCTTGCAATTCGGGCAATGCGACGAGGGAGAAACGATCGATTCTTCGTTTGGAAGACGCAGAATGCAGACGTTGAGAAAACTCCCGACAATCGCGCCCAAAAAAAAGGTTAAAAAATAAAGGACGTATATTGTGCTGCTCATCGCTCATCACCTGTTAAAAATGAGCGCACTTTATGTTGCGCCTGCCTGTGGATCTCATTCAACCAACCACGCGATGAATGCACAGAGGAGCTCTACCACAATAAGCCAAAGCCTGGAGGCGATGGAAATCATCACCGCCAACGAAGAGGCTAAAAACTGTCCCAGCAGATACACTAAAGCCCCTTCTCGAACACCGATCCCGGCGGGAGCGAAAAAACTAAGAGTGCCCAAAACCCAAGCCCCGCAAAAGGAGGCCGATACTTCGTAGTAGGTCGCCAAAGGAATCTCGACAAAAGCGCTGATCAAGGACCAAAAGGAAAAGCCAAAAAGAAGCCAAGCGAGAACGAGAGCAAGCAAAATGGTCAAACTTTGATTTGGAGAGAACCACGGCATATCCTTGGGCAGCCTTTCCTTCAAGCTTGGGCTAAGCCAGCCAAAAATAACACGCAGAAAATGGAGAGGAAAAAGTCCGAGACCCAATAAACATAGAAGCATCAGGGTTGCCGCAACCGCTATCGCTCTGGAAGTGAGAATATACAAAAGAGGCAAAAAAATGATAGCTCCGGACAGAAGATTAAAAAACCATTGCAGGCCTAAGGCCCAGAAAACGGTGCGACGGGGAATCCCTTCCCGCTCTCCCAGGTATAGCTGTCCTCCAATAGCCCAAATTCTGCCTGGAAGGTATTTCCCCAACTGAGAGAGTTGCAGTATACGAAAGGACTGTCGAAACCCTAACTCCGATCCCAAATAGGAGAGAACCTGCCGCCAGATCCATGTAGCAAGAACAACGTAGAGGCCATTCGCGAGAGCACCCAGCAGGAGGTAATACACGTTCAAAGACCACCTGTAGCGCTCGAGCTTTCCCCAACCATCCTGTAGCTGATCGTAAACGTAGTAGACGATCAGGGAAAGTATCAAAAACAAAAGGGCCCTGCGAAGATGCTGCCATCTCTTAGGATGCATCCGCTCTAAAGCCGTACTCGAAAGCAGAACCCCTATCGAAAACCGAGCCATGCGCCATCCAAGTTTAGGCCCAAGCCAGCAAGTGATCGACGATGGTACGCGAAGGAGACAAATCGTCGCAGGTCTCGGCCCGCCGTAAGGCTGAGAAGCTCCGCAGGAACTGATCAACTCTATTCTTCTCAAACCCTGCTAACAAGACATTTTGACCTAAACCCTCCTGGCGCTCCGTCTTTTTACGCATGACCAGGCATGGCACATCGAGAAAGTAGCTTTCTTCCTGCACGCTGCCACCATCCGTCACGATGAAATCGGCACTGGCTAGCAGACCGATAAAAGTCAGATAAGACTGTAACGGTAACATCTGTATCATTTGGTTTCTTAGAAGCCGATGCTCCAAATCGAACCGCGCCAACTGAGAACGCGTTGGCTCATGGAGCACGAATATTACTTGGCGTTCTTGGGCGATTCGTTCCATCAGGGCAACAATGGCCGTCAGACGTGAACGTGAATAGATATTTTCCACCCGGTGGATGCTGGCGACCACATAGGGTTTATTCTGCTGCTTTTTCCCATTTATGTTTTCGCGAGCATATCGAACCGCATCAGCAACGGTGTTGCCGCCGACTTTCACCGCCTTCCAGGCGCACCCCATTTGACGAAGGTTCTCGGCAGCCCAATCTGACGGAGCAAATAGGAGGTCGCTGTAGCGCATGGCAACCAGCCGGATAATCTCTTCCGGAAATGGGTTAAACAAGTCGTGACTACGTAGGCCAGCCTCGATATGGGCCACTTTGATCCCACAGCGTCTAGCATAGAACAACGACAGCAAGGTGGTCAGCGTATCTCCGTGGATTAGGCAAATTCCCCCTTCGCTGCGGAAAAGCTCCTTAAAGGCTTGCCTAGACCTAAACGCGGCGCGAGCTATGTTTTTTGCTGCCCACGCCACGGCCTCTCCTAAGCCGACGATGTTAGCGCGCTCTGAGCGCAAAAGGACATCGGGCGCTCGCAGCTCAAATTGCTGAATTAAATCAGAGGTCAATCCTCCATGCTGTCCAGCATCGATAAAATTATACGCAATGCGCCGTCGCTCCAATTCCTGCATGACCGGCGCCATTTTGATGAACTGCGCCTTGGTGCCTATAAACACATGGATCATAAGCCCCTCTATCGATAAATTGACCCGTCTTCTTCCTGCAAAATGAGCCGCAGTCCCAATGTCTTCTTGAGCTCTTGTTCCGATGGCAGATACCAGCGCCAGCGGACTCCGCTAAAATAAACCAAAAGTCCATTGTGCACCTGAAGCCTGTTTCTCACAAATTCAAGATCATCGAGATAGTTCGCGTTCATGTGATGTGTCGCCGTATTTACCTTCCTAGGAATCATGACCGCGGGATGCCCAGAAAGGAGGTATATGGCATCAGGCGCATTGCTGAAAATGGGGCCAGAAGCATCCCAACCCCGGAGATGCCGGATCAGTGGAGACTCTCTCCACGGTTGCGCGGCATAACCAATCCCCTCACGATAGCTATGACTAACCGAATCGATGACCTCTGTCAGCTGGAAGGTAGAAAAACCCAGAACCAGGGCTATCAATGCGGGACGGAGCACGTTTTTCAATGCTAGGTTGAGGAGGGAACGTGCGCCCAGAGAAACCGCCAGGATCAAAAGGCCCACATAAGCAGGTGAAAGGATGCGGTTATCGATCGGGGTGTGCGCATCCAAAAGCGAGACAAAGATGATTAGAAGGAACACGTAGCTCGCAAGGAAACAAGTGATCAGCCAGCGAAGCTGAGACGATCCTTCAGACTGTTCCTTTCTAACCTGCCTCAGCTCTCCGAGCACTGCAGCTAGCACTAAGACAAATAGACATCCCACCAGAATCGGGCTGACCCACATAGGTGCAACTCTCGCAGGTAACAGCCAAGCTGAAAGGGTATCCAAAGCGGCCTGGAAGTGCCCCACGCCAGGGGGATGAAAAGCGAGTCTCCGATTGATCGCACTCCCAGATACGCTAATATTTCTAATGACCCAAATAGCTATCGGCAGACAGCTAAGAGCGGAAAGTATTGCCGCATCCTTTAATCGATGTTTCCACTCGATCCTGCCCTGCGTTAGGATCACGAGGACCCCAGTAGCAACCAGCGCAAGCCCTGCATATCTGGTAAGGAAACCGAGCGCGACTGCGAGAGAAGCCGCCACAAGCGGCCAGCGCGCCGGCCTGTCGATATAGAGGGTCAATAGAAAGAGGCTCAAACGAACGAAGTATATGAAAACTGGCTCAGACCATGCCATCGAATGAAGCTGAATCATAGGTAGAGAATCGATCATAAGGATAGCGCCAAAGACAAGGGGCCACAGGGAGTGAGTTGAGGTGTAGAGAATAAGACCAACCATTGCGATATTGGCGGCAAAGACCAGAGCACTAAGCCATCTAGCGCCCTCCATGGGATCGACGCCAAAAATTCTCCACCCGGCAAGCAGGATGGAATATAGAGGAGGATAGTGAGTTAACGGGGCAAGTTCTCCGGGATCGGAGAAGGCGTTTAATCCCTCGCTAGTAAGTAAATTTCGAGCAGCCGCAATATAAACGGCAGAGTCAGGGCTGAGGCCAACACCCCACCTCATGCTAACCATCAAGAGCGTCGCGCCGAGAATGGATAGTGTGGCGAGTAAGAAAAGATGGCGGAAAAGGTCACTCTTCTTCGTCTCTTCCATAAGAGGCCCAGGAAGACCGCTGCTCCATCCTCAAAAGCGCGATCTGCTCGGAGACTAAACCCAGCATGAAAATAATCACCGCCGTGGTTAGCAAAAATACAGCCATATTGGTAAAGCGATGCTCCGTGAGGTAGGTGTAAAGATACCAGCCGACTCCGGTGAAGAAGAAAAAGGCGCTGACGGGCAGAAAGACGCGAAAGGGTGAGAACAGAGTGGCGATCTTTGTGATGATCAACAGAAAACGGACGCCATCCGAAATCAAGCTGATCTTGTCTGAATCGGGACATATTTGACTGTAAGACCGGAGCGGAGGAAAGCTAAAGTCAGGGTCGAGGGGTAAGAGAAGGTATTCGGCAGAAGATCGATAAATCTTAGCGCATCCCGACGCGAGAGAACGCGAAAGCCGGAGGTGAGATCGTCCACCTTAAACTTCGTGACGAAAGAGGCAAAAGCGTTGTAGACCAGATTCGCGACATAGCGATGAAACCGCAACTTTGACCCTTTCGCTCTGGCTCCCACAACCATGTGGTAGCGGCCGGCCTCTTTTAACAGTTTTCGGACATCGTCAGGTCGATGCTGGCCATCTCCATCCATGAGAACTAAAATCTTTCCTTTTGCGGCCCTGATCCCGCTCTTGATGGCAGCACCGTTCCCAATGTTGTACGGATGGCAGATGACTTTTGCGCCGGCGTTCTGGGCGATCTCCGCGCTCGAATCCGTAGAGCCGTCGTCCACTACGATCATCTCGGAACTCGGAAGCTGCAACGATTGAAGCCCCTTCAAGACCACGCCTAAATTTTGCGCCTCATTAAAGACGGGCAGGATAATAGAGATTTCGTAGCGGTCAGCCATAGATTTGATAGAGGGAATAGCCTCGATCTCTGTAGAGGACGCGCAGATGTTGCGTCGCAAAGAAATCCCAGACCCTTCGCTGCAGCGGGGTCAGATTATCACCAAAAAACCTGCTCAACAGTTCTTCTCGAACCAACAGGTGAGTGAGACCCCTCTCCACAAACCTAGCCTTGATATGGTCTCCGCTCTGAGCGTTCTGGATCATGCGGAGCAAAACCCAAGGATTGTCGCTGCCATCATAAAAATAAGCACGCTCACAATAATACACCCTTCGGCCCATAAAAATAAAATAAATCCGAGCGTCGGCAGGGAGTTCGTGGTTGACAAATCGGAGGGCCGGATATTCGGGAAGCATCCGCGCCAAATAAGCGTCGCGACTTTCCTCCCCCGATAAATACCCTAATGGGGCTACCTTATGGAAATGGTTCCACAGGTACACGACGTTGAGGGTTGCAAGCAGAATAAGCGCCGCAAACAGCAACGATGGCCGGACGATCCTCAGGTAGACATTGTGGATGCCGTAAACAAGCAGAATGACAAGGGGCGGCACGATGGGGAGAATATAGCGAATGCGAAGATCAGCAAGGAAAAAGGCAAAAAGAAAATAGAGCAGTGCGAAGGCAAAAAAAATGTTCTTTTCTTTCACCCACTTTCCCCTAAAGGCCCACGGGAGAAACAGAATTAAGATCGGATTTAGCACTCCGTCAAAATATTCGGGACTATCGTCCTGGCCCGAGAAAAAAATCCTTAGAGGAAGGGCAGCTATTTCCCAGCCGCTCTCCCCATAGAGAAGATGGCGCCTAGCAAAAATGCCCAGGGCTGTCCCGCCACCGTCTCCGCCGCTACCACTACCGAAGAAGGACGGGAAAAAGGGAAAGAGAGGATTTCCGGTCCAGACAAAATTTCTCAAGAGCCAAGGGCTCAGAGGGATAAAGGCCAAAAGCAGGAAGAGAGTGAGATGATAGACTCTCACCCTTATCGCATTCTTCGATTCTCTCCCCAAATTCCATGCCAGAACAAAGAAGAGGAGCAAAAGCGCCAAGAGTCCGTTCGGCTTCGTGGCGGCGGCAAATCCGGCTGACAGACCAGCAAGAAGCAGCCAAGCGTGGAGATTTTTGTCTTCGGTCCAGCGCCATAGGCAGAGAAGGGAAGCGGTAGAATAAAAGACTAGTCCGAGGTCCACATAGGCCCAGTTGCTGAGTCGGGCGATAGCCGGCGTGGAGACAAAGAGGAGAAAACCTATGAGCCCGTAGATTGGACTAAGCCGATAAGCCAAATAGGCATAAAGCAACAGTCCGGTGAGAAAACCGAAAAGGCCATGGGAGCTTGGGGGCGAAATCCGATCTCCATTTAACCCACGGCGTAAAAAGCATGTCCAAAAGCATGGGATAGTAGGAGGGAGAGTCGAACGGGATCTCATAAATCTTCCCTGCGCTTGCATAGAGCTTGGGCACGGCCAGATGATGCGTCAGCTCGTCGCGCGCCGTAGGCGGAACGAGGCCCAGAACGATCTCCATCGCCAAAACCAGTAAGATCAAGAACCAGAGGAGAAACCCCAACCAGCTTTTGTCCAACAACAAGACAAAAAAAATATAAAGGAAATAGGCCGCCGCAAAGACGAGCACACCAGCCAAAGCAACATTGGGAACGAGACTGCCCACATAGCCGGCCCAGCCGCTTACGAGATAGAAAGTAGCGGCTAGACCTAGGAGGCAACCCAGAAGGCAGAGGCGGTATAAAAGCAAAGAGAATGGATCCCGCAGCATTACTCGCCCTCGGTCCTCCGCTTGAGCCACCTCCCGATAACTGGAAAGACTTCCTCCTTGGCTTTCGTGCCCAAGATCAGGTCGATATGCCCGTAGGCTAACGAATCTTTAGAGCGAGGGCCAAAAATCCTAAGCGTTCGGTCCGTTGAGCTCACCGCTCTGTAAACCGTCCGCATGGCCTCCGGCGGAGCTAATTTATCTCCCTCTCCGCCGATCAGCAGAATAGGAATTTGTACGTCAGACAGATTTTTCCGATAGCTGAAATCCCCCTTGGCAGAAACAAACTCGCCACCTCGGATCATCGCGAGAAGATGGTCTAAAATCCCGGGATTGATTTCTGCGAGCGCGTCTTCGAGCAGCCTCTCTTTGATCTCGTCTTGGATATTGTCCCGGTTGTAGAAAAGCTCCTCGATCTTCGGCGTCAAAGGGATAAGAAGCCTTCCGAGAAACGGGCCATTCAAATAGAGAAATAGCTTTTTCAAAGTAGGACTCTCCTCAAGCCTGAGGAGTCTCTTCATCGGCTCCTGCGCCGGATGGCTAAAGGTAAGCGGCGCGCCGATGGTGACCAGAGCAGCCGGTCGGGGTTCTCGCTTTTTTTCCAAGTAACCGTAGGCCAAAAGCCCTCCCATTTCATAACCCAGCCAAATGACTTTCCTACTTCGGCTCTCCTTTTGAACATAGCGGATCACCGCCGGAACGTCTTTCTCGATCATGTCATCGAGGTTCCAGTTCTTGGGAGTGCCTTTAAGGGGGTGCAAGCTTCTCCCAGTCCCGCGAAGGGAAAGATTCCACACATCAAACCCTTCCTCGGCCAGGAACGCAGCCAAGCCGGACTCCTCACCGAGATTAAAGAGCAGACTGTTGACGAAAAGACCGTGACAGAGGATTACCGGCATTGGATGGCGGCCCTTTTTCGCTATGTGCAGCCGCTCCAAGGCGAGCTCGAATTTCTCAGCCGTCACGGCCCAGTGAGGCTCCCTGGAAAGGAACGGAGCCTCCGCAGTAGTGGCGCTCGAGGCAAGAAAGAAAAAGAGGAAAAGGAAAATAGGGAGAGCCGATCTGAGACAGGGCGTCTTCAATTCCTTTCTTCGATGATGGCAACGACTGAATTGAAGCTTACGACTTCTCCTTCTTTGGCAAGGACCTCGCTCAATAGCCCGGAATCCGGTGCCTCAATCTCCACGTTGACTTTGTCGGTCTCTACTTCCAGCAAGGGTTCTCCAGCTTTGACCCTATCTCCCTTCTGTTTAAGCCAACGCAAGACCTTGACCTCATCGCTCTCATCGCTCGACCCCAGCCGTGGAACCACCACCTCTTTCTTCATCCGTGCCTGCCCCGAGCGATTCATGCCGCAACATCATAGAGAGAGGGGAGCTTGAGGGACTGCTGCATCAGTTCCATCCATGCGCGCAGGCTTTTGTAGCCAGCCGGTATTTCATATTTGACCACCGTGTAGAGATAGTGCAGCTGGGTGAAAATAGCGATATCAGCAAGAGTCAACCGATCGAAGATGAACTTCTTCCCAGTGAATAGCTGCTCCAGGCTTTTCAGGTGGATCGCCAATTGTTTTTCCGCTTCCTTGCGCGCCTCGGGGTTTTCCGCACGACGCATCAAGTGAATCGCGTGGATTAAAACCTCGTCCGACCAATCCTCCAACATCAGGCAAAGCCCTTTGTCAGAGGTTCCAGAAGGGTAAATACTGCTTTGGGGATGCTTCTGCTCTAAAAGAGCCGAGATAAACGTAGAATCGATCACGCATTGGCCATGGTAGTCCATCACCGGCACCTTCCTTTGACCGGAAAATTCGATCAGTGACTTGCGGTCATCCTTCTTCACATCGACCACCTCATAGGGGACCTTCTTTAATGCGAGAACGATCCTTACCTTCTCGCAAAACATGGATGTCTGTGACTGAAAAAGTCTGATGGCCATCGGCGTCCTCCTTGGTTTAGAATATTGGTTTCTTGCCATAGAGCAATAGTGCCCGCAAAGGCTCCAACCGGTGCAACTCCCCAGTTTTCGTCATAAATCAAGCCTTGATTGTAGAAGGGTTCGATACTCCTTGCAAGAAAAATCGGCGCTATCCTTAATGATGTCTCGTATTGACCTCCAGCAACTTACTGAGTATTCTCTCTTCCTGCCTCTCAGCAGGCTATTGGCAGTGGGGCCATTTTTGAACGGCCCAGGGAGAGGAAATCTTCATCATGGCTAAGTACCTTCAATGCAGCGAATGCGGCAAGATCGCCTTTTACTATGACGCCTATGTCGGGACCGAAAAACCTTTTTATCTCCGCTTCATGAGATACCCGGACGGGACGAAGCCCCAATCGCCGCGTTGCTTTAGCTGCGGGGCGGTCCCGAGATTGATCCATGAATTCATCAAGGAGGAAAAGGCGGCCGCCAAGCATGAGTAGGTCGGACCCGCGCCTCACGATCGACAAAGCCCGCCTGCTCCTTGGCGTGGCCCATTACTCTCAAGCAGCTAGAACGGATTAAGTCGGCTTGGTAAGACCTGGGGAAGACGGAGCCTCATTAAGAGACTCGCCAGATAAAAGACAATCACGACTAAAAGCAGTGCCTTCGTTCCTGTGACCATTCCCAAATATTCAGCAAAACCACCTACCATAGCGCCCAGCAAGTTACTCCCAAAGGAGAAGGTGGAGTCTCGACTTTCCCTGAAGGTCGATGAAAAAATAAGGCCCGCAAAGAAGATGGGAAGTGGAATAATGACGAGGCTATACATCAGACGTGAAAAGAAAGGCCAGGCCAGCACATTTTGGGTCGGAAAGCTGTATAGAAAGGCAATCGAAACAAGAAGAGGTAGATAGAAAAGTAAGGAAGACTGACCGCATCTTGATGCAACAACATTAGCCAAAAAGACCATAATCAGCACACCCAGGATCACTAACATGCTCACAAACCATGTATTGCCAAAGTACAGGGAAATGGTGGTGATACTCTTGGTTTCCAGAAGGAGAAATCCGGCCCCAAGAAAGAAGAAATGCAGATCGACTCCGCTGCCTTTTTTACCCAAGCTAAAAAGAATAAAGAGCACGGAAATAACCAATAGCACTCCGATAGTTATAAGATAGTCAAGAGGGACGAAGCGCTGTCTCAGATAGAGATAAGGCCAATCGTCCAGGGCCTCAGTGGCCGCTGACGGGAGATGCTCCATGCGCTGATAGCTTATGAAACGCGGTGGGCCAAGGGGTGGAACTCCCTTTCCTGCAAGAATGATGACTTGCCCTGTCGGCTTGAGATACACGAGAGGGTCCGCACCAGTCACAGAATGCACCATGCTGATCAGACGACCGATCAGCCATTCTTTCCCTGCAGAAAAAAAAGAAATGCTCATCAGTCCACCCGGTCTCAAGAGACCGAAGGCCTCCTGAAAACTTTCACGTGTATAGACATAACCGTCCAGGCGAATGTTAGACATCTGGCTACAAAGTCCTTGGGAGTCCAAGAACCCGAAAACAACCACGTCGTAGCTTCTATTTGCCTGCTTGAAAAAGGCGCGGGCATCGGTGTTATGAACGGCGACGCGCGGGTCCTTGTAAGACTGGGAGGCGTTATATCGATGACCTAACTGGATGATGACTGGATCAATCTCGACGGCGTCGACCCTTTCCGCGCCATACAATAGAGCGGCTTCGACATCGATTCCGCCACCGGATCCCACAACTAGGATATCTTTTCCACCTGGCCGGATCAGGTGAGGTAATGCATACTGTTCTATAAGGGCAGATGGAAGGCGGCTAGATTCCGTGTATCTGCGCCTGTCGATCGTTCCATTCATCATGTAAAAGTCGTGGTTGACCTGAACTATAAAAAAAGGCGGATCACGCATGGTCCCGATATTGCTCAAAGGGCCGGAAACCAGGGTTTTTTTGCCATCAGACAGGGTCTGCTTAACCGTAATATGGTTGTAGGGAGACCAGATTCCGGTATCATCTGACCCAAAGACCATGATACCGAGGCTGGCAATGAAAAGAAGACCAGTGAAAATTAACCGCAGGACACCACGAGAATAGATCAAATAAAATCCCATTACGATGATGCATCCCAAAATCGGAGAGAACCAAAAATAGGAGAAGAGTCCAAAGAGTCCAGTCCCCGTAATGGCACCTCCCAGGTCCCATGAGTAGGCCCGAAGCGGAGACATCCGCTGAAAATAGTCCCCCATCAATTCTCCCAAGGGCACAAACACGAGGGCATTGAGAACAAATATGGAAACTATTGGAAGCGTCGTCGTGCTGCTCGCACCCGCAAATAAAAACCGCAGCTCATCGGGGCCTTGGCGGAAGTTAATCCCCTTCATGGCGGTAACGAAAAGTACCAGCAGTAATAGGAGCGGAGCAAACCATTGATACAATCCTAACCGTCGGTGCGCCACCAGCACCCCACAGCCCAACCCTAAAAACGATGAAATAAGCATCAAATTGCCGTAGTAGGCTACAATCCGGATCAGCGAAGGGACCCAGCGGATCAATAGCAGTTCGAGAAATAGAGAGAGAAATGAGGCAAGAAAAAGCCCGGTCCCCGGATGCGAAATCCAAGAGGTCGGCAAACCACGGCCCTCAGACTGATCTCTCTGTAGCTGCTTCATAAAAAATTGGAGTAGCACTCATTTAACGTCTTATGATAGGCACTCTCTGATTAAGCAATGGCAGAAATCACAAAGTTTATATATCCTTGCTCATTCCCGTCTTCAAGGAGAAACCGCATTGAGAAATCTGATTGAAGGCAAAAACGCATGCGTCCTGACTTAATTAGAGATCTCTTTGAGAAAGAAGAAAGATACTGGTGGCATGTCTCCAAAAGAGAGATGGTCTCTTCGCTGTTGGCAGATCGGAAAGCCAAGCAGAATCAAGGAAGCATAGGCCTTGGACTGGATGTTGG
>VBLN01000132.1:14177-16725 GCA_005878685.1 Deltaproteobacteria bacterium
CGGTTTTTGAATCCAAATGGCGAATGGTGGGGGTCGACGTATCCAAGGATGCTCTTCAGTTCTGCCGGAGACGAGGCCTCACACGCCTGTGTCAAGTTGACATGGCAGGATTTTCGCTGCCCTTCAAGAATGAGTCCTTCGATCTGGTGTTAGCCTTGGATGTGATTGAGCATGTAGAAGATGATATTCATGCGCTGGCAGAATGTCGTCGGATCCTCAAAGTAGGAGGCTTGCTGATCGTCACGGTTCCGGCCTTTATGGCACTTTGGAGTCCCTGGGACGAAAGCCTAGGGCACAAGCGGAGATATACCGCTACAGAGCTGGTCCAGGCCTCCCAAAAATCAGGCTTGGTCGTCAAGAAATCAGGCTACATTTTCTTTTTCGTCTTTCCCGCGGCAATCTTCATTCGAAATATGAAACGACTGTTCCAGAAAGATGCCATGAGCTACTCCTCCGACTTCATGCCACTCCCCAGACCCCTGAATAGTCTTCTTGTCCAGATTGGACGGTTGGAACAATGGGCGATGACCAGGTTAAACCTGCGTTTTCCTTTCGGACTATCTGTGATCTCTGTCGCGGTGAAAGAATAACGTACAAAGCCAGCCTCCACTCATGGCGACTAGGGAACCACAGGGAGTCCATGTCTCATTGATTGTTCCGGCCTTTAATGAGGAGGCGCGCATCGGGAAGAGCCTGGACCTCATTTTGGACTTTCTCCAGTCGCAGCGCTACTCCTTCGAGGTTATTATCGCAGACGATGGGAGCCGGGACGGAACAGTGGAGTTGGTGCGCGATCGCTTTGGGAGACATTCGAATGTTAAAATTCTGTCTCAGCTGCGCAATCAAGGAAAGGGGGAAGCTGTTAAACAAGGGATGCTTTCCGCGTCCGGCGACTACCTTTTCTTTAGCGACGCAGATCTATCCGTCCCCATCGAGTCACTGCCGGCATTTCTGGCCCGCTTAGAGAATCACTGCGACGTGATTATCGGCACGAGGAAAAAGGCCGGAGCTTTGATTGAAGTCCACCAACCGTTCTACCGAGAGTTCATGGGAAAAACTTACACCACGCTTTCCAACTGGATTCTAGCCTTGCAGCTCTCAGATTTTACTTGCGGCTTTAAAGGTTTTCGGAGGGAAGCGGCCAAGGTACTGTTCTCTCTGCAGAGACTTAAAAACTGGAGCTTCGATTCTGAAATTCTCTATCTAGCACAGCTCAAGGGTTATAAGATCGAGGAGATTCCAGTTACATGGCGCGATGATAAGGCAACCAAAGTCAAGCTTTGGAGGGATGCCGTGTCGTCGTTCCTAGGTCTCGTGAAGATCCGAGCAAATCAATATGTGAGGAGATACGAGTGACCGGCTTTGAGTTCCTGAATCGACAGGGCGGAAAGTGGCTGATGCCGGTGGCGCTTTTTCTAGCGGTTTTCCTCCTGACCGCATCTACAACCGCGGACTATGGCATTTGCTGGGACGAACCCAACTACTTTCATGCGTCAGACCTGCACATCCAGTGGCTAGCCGACTTCGGGAAGAACCTCGTTCAGGCCCAAATCGGGAAAAGCCTTCAGGATGATGTCATCAAATCCGCCTGGCACTGGGACCCTTACCATGTTCCCCACCCTCCCCTTTCCCGCATCGTTTCAGGATTGACAAAATCGATCTTCTCGCCGGTCATTGACAAGTTCGTTGCTTATCGCCTTGCCCCTGCAGTCTTCTTCGCGCTGCTCGTTACCGTCATGTACCTTTGGATGACGGAATTGTTTGATAGGTGGACAGGGCTCTTTTCTGCCTTGGCTCTGGTGCTGACCCCGAATCTGTTTGGCTTTGCCCATCTCGCCGTCACCGATATGCCTCTCGCGGCGATGTGGTTTTTAACCGTCTATGGCTTCTGGAAGGGACTCAACGATTGGAGGTGGAGTCTTTTCCTGGGCATCGTATGGGGATTTTCGCTTTCAACTAAATTTCCGGCTCTCTTGATTCCGATCCCGCTGTTACTTTGGGCCCATCTCTATCACCGTCGCTCTTATGCCAGATCTTCCTCAGCCCGCTGGTGATGATCGGCACACAGCCTTACCTGTGGCATCAAACCTCTCTTCGAATCTTGGAGTTTCTCTACGAGGGCTTAAGCCGAGCCTACCGACCTGACACCAATTTCCCTATTTTGTTCTTCAATCGGCTTTATCTCACAAGCAACATCCCTTGGAACTATCCGTTCTTTACCATAGCCGTCACGATTCCCGAATTTCTTCTCGCGCTATCGCTGCTCGGCGCCTTCTCAATCAGACAGCTCAAGACACAACGCGATGTGATAACGCTGTTCTCGTTTAATGCCTTGTTTATACCCTTCCTGGGGATCCTACCGGGGGCTGTCCTTCACGATGGGGTTCGACAGCTTCTTTCAGCACTGCCTTTCATAGCCGGACTAGCAGGTGTCGGCTTTTTTGTTTTGATACGATCGGTAAGAGAGAGAGTCGAGAAAGTGTCGCTTGGAAAGATTAAGAATCTTCAACCGAAGGTCGTTGGAGCAGCGTTTGTCCTCTTGTTGTTC
>VBLN01000133.1 GCA_005878685.1 Deltaproteobacteria bacterium
TACATGGGAAAGCACATTCCGGGAAATCCGGACTTCGTCGTCCAGAATATGCCCGGCGCGGGCGCGATGATTGCGGCCAATTACATCTATAACTTGACCAAGCCCGACGGTCTTACCCTCGGCACCATCGGCGGCTCGCTCTACTACGCTCAACTTACCGGGCGCGCAGAGGCCAAATTCGACTGGCCCAAATTCACCTGGATCGGCACGCCTGAACGAAGCGCGCATCTTTTGTTCATGCGCTCCGACTCGCCTTACAAGAGTCTGGATGATATCCGCAACGCCAAAGAGCCTCCCAGATGCTCCGCGACGGGAGTGGGAAGCAGCGGCTACGACATACCCCGGCTCCTGGAAGATGCCGTCGGGCTAAAATTCAGCATCATCAGCGGCTATCCGGGAGGTGCCGAGCAGGACCTAGCCATGGAGCGAGGCGAAGTCCATTGCCGCGCCATCACCATCGACGCCTTCTTCGGTCGGGAACCTTTTCTCACATGGTACAAGAAAGGCTTCGTCCGGGTGCTGCTCCAAACCGGACGTGCCCGAGACCGAAAGATAGCAGACGCCCCGACAATTTTTGAGCTCATGGACAAAGAAAAGACGCCGGAGGCGAAGCGGCGGTTGGTCACGGTCTATCTCGGCGCCGTAGCTTTCGGCACGCGGCCTGTGGTCGCGACACCGGGGGTGCCCGCGGAGCGCGTCAAGACGCTGCGCGACGCCTATGCCAAGACGCTCAGTGATCCGGACTTCCTGGGTGAAGCGAAGCTGAAGGGATGGGAACTCAGCCCGGCCAGCGGCGAAGAGCTGGAAGCTTTGGCCAAGGAAGTCGTTAATCAGCCCCCGGAAGTCGTTGACTGGCTGAAAAAGCTTCTGGGTAAATAGGAAAAAAGACAACGGGTTGACACAACATGCATAACTGGGATAAGCGTTTGGGCAAAAAAGGGGAGGGTCGCAGTCATGGCATTTGACTTAGTCATTCGGAATGGAGTCGTCGTTGATGGAAGCGCCAATCCCAGGTTTGAGGCGGATGTCGGTGTCGAGGGCGAGCGGATCACCGCCATAGGGAAAAATCTCTCTCCAGGCAAAAAGGAGATCGATGCGAAAGGGAAGGTCGTCACTCCAGGATTCATCGATGCGCACACGCACATGGACATGTTCCTTGTCCTCTATCCGCACGGCAACCCAGTGATTAACTATGGCGTCACCAGCGTCGTGATCGGCGACTGCGGCGCCTCGTGCGCGCCGGTGCCGTCGGGCGAAGAGCCGGTCAAGGTCTTGGTCACCTACCTGAGACGGGTTCTGGACAACTACATAGACTCGAAAGATTGGAAGTGGAAAACCTTTCCCGACTACCTCAACTATCTCAAGGGAAAAGTGGGAGTGAATGTTTTGGCTCTGATGCCGCACTCGCCGGTGCGCCTGTGCGTGATGGGCGAAGACGCTTACAAGAGAGAAGCCAATGCGGAAGAGCTCGACGCCATGAAAAAAATGGTGCGCGAGGGGATTGAGGCGGGCGCTATCGGCTTCTCGTCGAGCCCGCGGGGCGGGCCGGCAGTCCATGCCGGCACTCCTAGCACCTTCGCCACCCAGGAAGAGATCGTCGCGCTGGCCAATACTGCGGCGGTGTACGGCGGCTGCTTCCAGTTCAACGGCTTCGGCAACCTGCTCAAACCCCAGAGCGGCTTTCCGGAACTGGTCAAGAGGATCAATGCCTACATGATTGGCAACGAATTTAGGCTGCGGCCGGGGGAAAAAGACGATGGGCCACGGGCGATTGCCTTCATGGAAGAGGCCAAAAAGAATGGCAAGGACATCTACGGGGTCGTTATCCCCTACCAGCACATCGGGAGATTTGACATCCAGAGCTGCTTCTTCCTGGACGGGCTGCCCACTTGGGAATCGATCAAAAAACCGGTCGATGGGCTGCCCAGCCACCTGAAAGACAAAACCATTAGAGCCACCCTCGACCGAGAGAGAAACGACGGCGCTGGTAAACCCGCATTCCCCGAGTGGCTTGGCTGGGGCCAGATTTTCTTTGACCGCATGGAGAGAAGCGATCTTAAGTCCCTCGAGGGAAAAAGTGTGGCAGAGATCGCCCGTCAAAGCGGGAAGTCTGCGATAGATGCCTTCTTCGACACCTGGTTGGAGGACAATCTACGCTCCCGGTGCTACTATCTCGGTCTCGCGAACGGTCATCTCGACCTGCTGGCAGACATGATTAAGTCTTCGCAGAGTCTGATCGGCACCGATGCTGGCGCCCATCTCGACCGCTTTTTCTGGTATGGGGCGCCGGTCAAAATTTTGAGCTACTGGTGCCGCGAGAAAAAACTCTTCTCCTTGGAGAAGGCAGTCTGGAAGGTTACGGGATTTCCAGCCGCACGCTTGCACCTCAACCGGGGCCTGCTGAAGACCGGATGGCCGGCGGATGTCACTGTCTTCGATCCAGACAAGGTCTACGATCCGGTAAGCGCGCGGATCCCGGCAAAGTTGGACGAACAGGAAGCGAAGCGGCATCCGCCTGGGATACAAGCTGTGGTCGTCAACGGTCGGGTTGTGGTGGAAGAAGGACAGTGCATGGATGCTTTCCCTGGCAAGGTGACGCGGCAAGAGCTCTGCGCACCGGCACTTTGAACGACAACTGGACAAGCGGAAGGGAGACATGAATGAAAAGCACGGCGCTGTTACTATTCGTCTTTTTATTGTGGCATCCCGCAGCCCAGGCTCAGGAGCCTTTCTACAAAGGCAAAAACCTAACCATCGTCGTTGGGACGAAGGCAGGGGATGTCTACGATCTCTATCCTCGCCTTCTGGCTGAATACTGGTCCAAGTATATTCCCGGCAATCCCAACATCATCATCCAGAATGTCGCTGGGGCAGCATCTCTCATCGCCGCCAATCAGGTATACAACTTAGGCAAACCTGATGGACTCACGCTGGGCGCGATCTATCCTGCCCTCTACTTCGACCAACTCACGAAACGACCGGAAGTCAAATTCGACTGGACAAAATTCAACTGGATCGGTAGCACTGTGCGGTCGAACCACCTCCTTTATATGCGTGCCGACACGCCGTACAAATCCATGGAGGATGTGCGTAAGGCCTCCACCGCTCCCAAATGCGGCGCCACGGGCACAGCCTCGACCGGTTACTACATGCCTAAGCTCTTTGAGGAAACTCTCGGGACGAAATTCGACATTGTCGCGGGCTATCAAGCAGGGCAGGACATCGATCTGGCGGTGGAAAGAGGGGAAGTTCAGTGCCGGGCATTCACCATCACCGCTTACTTCGCCCGGGAGCCTTTCATCTCCTGGCGCAAGAGAAACTTCGTTCGAGTCCTGATCCAAACCGGAAAAAAGCGCGATGAGAAGCTGAGCGACGTCCCTACCATCTACGAGCTCATGGATCGCTACAAGACGCCCGAACCTCCCCGTCGCCTGACGACCGTCGTCCTCGCCGCAGGTGATTTTGGTCGTCCGATAGTCGCGCCTCCAGGTGTTCCGGCAGATAGAGTTAAGATCCTCCGCGATGGTTTCGCCAAGGCGATCCGTGACCCGAATCTCCTAAAAGAGGCAGACAAGAGGCAGCTCGAAATCGATCCCACATCGAGCGAGGAGCTGGAATCTTTGGCCAAAGAGGTTATCGCTGCAACGCCCGAGGTCGTCGAACGAATGAAGAAACTCATAGGACAGGAAACTAAATGATCGAAGCGTTCGTAAGCGGCTTCTGGCAAGTGCTGGCGTGGCCGGCCTTCGGCTATCTGCTGATCGGGATAACTGTCGGTTTCTTCGTCGGGTTGCTTCCCGGCATTGGGGGACTCGCCACCTTGGCTTTGATGCTGCCCTTTTCCTACACGATAAAGGAGCCTGTCCCCGCCTTCTGTTTCCTTTTGGGAATGCTGGCGGTAACGGGCACAACCGGAGATCTCACCTCCATTCTTTTCGGCATCCCCGGTGAGGGCTCTTCAGCGGCGTTGATTCTTGACGGCTACCCGATGTCGAAGAAAGGCGAGGCGGGTAGAGCCTTGGGTGCGGCGATCATGAGCTCTCTTATCGGCTCCGTCGTCGGGGCGCTGGCTCTAGCTCTATCCATCCCGATCATGCGGCCACTCGTCCTTCTCTTTGGCTCGCCGGAGCTCTTCATCATAGTGATCATGGGAATTACTTTTATTGGCACCTTGAGCGGCCGGTCGATGATGAAGGGGCTGTTGGCGGGCGGCGCGGGCCTCATGCTCGCAGCCATCGGCGTGGATCCCCAGACAGGCTCGCTGCGCTACACATTTGGGAACTTGTATCTGTGGGACCGATTGGACCTCGTCCCGGTCGTGGTCGGGCTCTTTGCCATCCCAGAGATCGTCGACCTAGCCGTGCGCGGGACAAGCATTGCCGGATCTAAGCCCGAAAAGCTGACGGGCGTTTGGGACGGCGTTGTAGATAATTTTCGCCATTTCTGGCTGGTGATGCGCTGCAGCTTGATCGGCGTCTATTTCGGCGTCCTGCCGGTATTGGGCGCCAATGTAGCCCAGTGGATTTCATACGCCCATGCGGTACGCGGCCTCAAAGACAAAAATGCAGCAGGTAAAGGCGCTGTCGAAGGAGTGTTGGGTCCGGGCGCGGCCACTACCTCCACGCGCGGCGGTGACCTCATTCCAACGGTCGCTTTCGGGATTCCAGGAAGCGGCTCCATGGCGCTGCTACTCGGCGCCCTCCTCATCGTGGGCCTCCAACCCGGGCCCGAGATGCTTAAGACGCGCCTGGACGTGACCTTTGCCATGGTCTGGATTCTGATTATCGCGAACATCATCGTGTGTGGAGTCTGTTTCCTTATTTTAAATCAACTGGCGGCGCTCACCTTTATCCGCGGTCATCTTCTGATTCCGTTTCTCCTTTTCTTCGTCTTCATCGGCTCTTTCACGGCAAACAACAGTTACGGAGATCTTATTGTTACCCTCATTTTTGGTGTCATGGGCTATTTAATGGTCCTTTTCCAATGGCCCAGGCCGCCGCTGATCCTAGGCGTTACCCTCGGTAAGATTGCCGAAAACTATCTCTGGATTTCCACAGCCGCTTACGGCGCCAAGTGGCTACTCTTCCCAAGCGTTGTCATCCTCATCATGATTACCATCGTCACGGTCGCCTACCCCACCATCACCATCAAAGAGCGAACAGGCAGGGCAAGGTACGAGCGACCGGGGGATGCCATCTGAAATTTTGGAGCAGCACTTGCCTGTAAGCGCGCACCAAAGGGGACGGACTAAATCTATGCGTGTCTGCGCTATCGACATCCACCACCACTACCTGCCCCAGGATTTGTTGGATGAGGCCAAGCGGCGTGGAAAGAGCTTCAGGGTCGAAGCTACAGCAGCCAAAAATGGCGAAACGACTCTCTCGTTCTCCGCCAGGCCGGGATTTACTATATCTCGCGATCTTTCGGACTTGGAACGGAGATTTCAGATGATGGAGCGAGGAAAGATCGCCATAGGTGCGCTTATCCCCCATACTTCCAGTCTGGGATACCCGCTTGAAGGAAAACAGGGGGAGAAATGGTGCCGCCTCTATAACGAAGGGATGCGCGATCTCGCAAGAAAACACCCGGACCGCTTCGTTGGCCTGGCTGCCGTCCCGCTCCAGGATCCTCCCCGAGCCGCCGCGGTTCTGGAACATGCGATTCGAGAACTCAAACTTTGCGGCGGATACATCGGTTCCAATGTGAACGGCCAATACTATAATACGGGCGCGTTTGATCCGTTCTGGCGCAAGGCCGAGGAACTGGACGTGCTCATCGTGATGCATCCCGAAGACGTAGCCGGGTCGGAGCGGATGGAGCCCTATGGATTGCGATTGATCTGCGGCAACCCGGCCGATAGCACGCTCGCGCTTGCCTCTATGTCCTACAGCGGAGTCTTTGACCGCTTTCCGAATCTAAAGCTTTGCGTGCTTCACGGCGGCGGATTCTTCCCGTATCAACTGGGGCGGCTCGATCAGGGTTTTGCCGTGCGGCGCGGAGCCCGCGCACCTTCGGCCTCTTCTCCGCCCAGCGCCTATCTTAAGAAGAATCTCTACTTTGACTCTATGGTTTATCGCGTAGATACTCTGGATTACTTAAGGCGAGTCGCGGGCGCGGACCATATCATGGTGGGAACCGATTACCCCTATACTCTTGGAGATTGGCTGACCGTAGAGAAGATCGAGGCCCTCGACTGCCCGGAGTCCGAGAAGCTCGCGATTCTCGAAGGCAACGCCAAGCGGCTTCTTAAACTGGAGGACTAGCCGCGATGGCCAACCTTAGATTTTCGATTGTCTACCTTAGATGGATCATGGCAGATTTGTAGGTGAAGGAGGTAATGAAATGAAGATTACGATACGGTCATTTGGTTTACTTTCACTGTTGCTGTTCGGGCTGATGGGCTGCCATGACTTCGGACCTCTCGGCGACTATGTAACCTCTCGGTATACGTTGCGCGGAACGGTGCAGAGAAACGATCCTCGTTACTCCTCAATCTTGATCGACACCGACGACCACCGCCAAGTCGCTTTTTATCATAATGACAAGACGCGTATCCGTTACCGCGACCGTGATTATCCCGTACAAAGCATCCAGCCAGGGGATGTTGTCGAGGTCTGGACACGCGATCGTGAGCAAGGAAGCCCTACCGCTGACGTCGTTGTAGTCGTGCGGAAAGGTCAGAATTAATTTTCCGGTAACCCGGGGCATATTCGCGAGAATCGGTGCCGGTCCAGTCATTCGCGGGGACCGCAATGCGGGAGCCTTCAGAATTTCCTCGATTCTCTGACCCAGAGATGGCCGCTCGTCACGCGAGCGTGCGGGCGCTGACGGAGCAGGCCAACCTGGACGCCGTCCTAGTTTACGGTGCCGGCAGATTCGCCTCGGAGATCTACTGGCTCACGGATTGGCCGGGTGGCCGCGAGGCCTATGTGCTGCTGCAGCGGGACGGAGATCCGTCATGCAGCTCTACAACCATCTTCCCATGGCGCGAGTGCTTTCGGCAGTCAAAGATGTTCGCTGGGCTGGAGCAAATACTGCGAATGGCGCCGTCGAACTGCTTCAAGAGCGCGGCTTGCAGAGCAAGCGAATCGGTCTGGTTGGAAGCATCCCCTTCCAGCACTACCAAAGGATGCGCGAGAAACTTCCCAAGGCTGAATTCCTCGACTTGAGCGGCAAGTTTAGAATGTTGAGAACCATCAAGAGCGAGGCTGAAATCGAGCGAATCCGCTTTGCCTCCAAACTCACCGACGATTCCATGCGGGCGCTGGCCGAAGGACTAAAGCCTGGGATTCGTGAAGACGAACTGCCCGCATTGCTGGAGCCGGTCTACCTCAAGGCCGGAGGCTACGCTGGAATCCATTTTATGACCAGCATGCCGATGCGCGAGCCGCATTTCCCCGTCCCGGCACAGTTCCAGTCCAGCAGGCGGCTCGAGAAGGGCGACTGCCTGATCACGGAGATCAGCGGCGCCTATTGGGGCTACAGCGGGCAGATCCATCGCACCTACTCCCTCGGCGAAGGTCCAACTTCAGGGTGGAGGAATCTCCACGATGCTGCGGTCGAGGCTTTTGAAACCCTCGCCTCGGTCATTAAAGACGGAACCTCCACCCGAGAGGCCGAGGAGGCGGCGGAGATCATCCACCGCCGCGGCTACACGATCTACGACGATCTGATCCATGGCGCCAATCAGTATCCTCCGATTTTTCAGACGCGCACGACTGCCCGGCACGAGGGTAGAGAGATCATCTTCCGCGAGAACATGGTGATCGTCATCCAGCCGAACGTCATCACAAAAGACGAGAAGATGGGCCTTCAATTCGGCGAGACATTGGTAGTGGAAAAAAATGGCTGTGAAAGCCTAAACACTTTTCCACGGGAGTGGATTGTGTGCGGCGTCTAAAACGCATTTACCTCCCCACCCTTCCACCTGACTAGGCTGCAAACAAGATTTTTCAGCACCTTTCAATACTCAACGCTCGATCTCCTTGAGATTTAGCCCGTTGAATTCTGGTGATTCCCATTCGTCAAAAAGTCAGCCGATAGTTCGGGCAGAAGGGAAGATGGAAGTTGCCCGCTTTTGGGGTAAAGGATCTGCCCGAGTATAGGTCGGACTGAGGACGGGAGCCAGATTCTCTATCAGATGGATTCGTTCGTCTGTAAGGATTGGGCTTTTTGTTGTGTAAGGAAGCAGGCCAATCCCTGGTGGGCAGGTTAGGGCCCAGCCCTGACTGCTGATGACTGACCGCTGAAGACTTACAAATGGAGGTCACCATGGAGAATTCCAAAACCATTCCTTCTCCTTCAAGCGCACCCAAGCCAAAACTCCTCGACCAGGTTCAGCAAGCAATCCGAACCCGGCATTACAGCTACATGACGGAGAAAGCATATGTGGGATGGATCAAGAGATTCATTTTCTTTCATAACAAGCGTCATCCAGTGGAAATGGGGGAAGCAGAAATCGCGCACTTTCTTTCAAGTCTCGCCAGTGAGTCTCATGTCAGCGCTTCGACGCAGAACCAGGCGTTAAACGCACTATTGTTCCTCTATCACGAGGTCTTAGGACAGGAGATCGGTTATATCGCCGGCGTTGTCCGGGCGAAAAGGCCAAGCAGGTTGCCGGTTGTGTTAACTCGGCAGGAGGTCAAATCAGTCTTGTCATTGCTTTCCGGCACAGAGTGGATCATGGCTACTTTGCTTTATGGGGCCGGCCTTCGTTTGATGGAGTGCAT
>VBLN01000134.1:0-5363 GCA_005878685.1 Deltaproteobacteria bacterium
CGTCGGTCCTTGCTCGCAGCTCGGCATCGGTCAGCTTCTCATACTGAGGCTCCAGGGCACGGATCTCCTCAACCAGTGGCTGGATGCGCTTCAGCTCCCTTTCGTTCTTCGTACCGACAATCTTCTTGATTAAATTAAGCATAGAAGCTTTCAGCCGTCAGTGTTAGCGTATAAGGGTTGGAGTATAAATTGATTATGACTGCTGATCGCCGAGGGCTGACGGCTTTCTTAAAATACACGATTTGGGACTGGCGACACAAGACATGCGTCCTGTCAACACCAGTGGTCCGCGAGCCTTTTTAGTCCGTTTGAAAGGGCGTCAATCAGCGCTCGATCCTAACGGCGGATTCCACCTTCTCACCCAGAAAGCGCTGCCCAACTTTGATGAAGCGCTCCGGGGCATCAGTGACGAAAAAACTATGGCTTCCCTTGCCTCTCTCGCGGGCAATGGATTCCTGTTTCAAAGTCGCGTGTATCGACTTGGCCGTCTCCGCCGCCGAATCGACCAGCTGCACTTGCCGCCCCATGAATTTTCGGATCGCCCTCTTGAGGAGAGGATAGTGGGTACAACCCAAGATCAGCGTATCGATGCCGCTTTGTTTCAAGCTGCTCAGGTAGGACTCCACGGTCATTTTGACAACCGCGTTATCGACCCAGCCCTCTTCCACCAGCGGGACGAATAGAGGACAGGTGCGGCTGTAAACTTCAATGTTAGGATCGAACGCCTTGAGACTTTTCGTATAGGCTCCGCTTTGGATCGTGGCTTCTGTCCCGATCACACCCACCTTTTTATTCCTCGTTTTTTCCAACGCCGCCCTCACGCCGGGCTCGATCACGCCGACTACCGGGACCGAGACGTTTTCCCGCAGCGACTCCAATGCCACCGCTGTTGACGTATTGCAGGCGACAACTACCAGTTTTACGCCCTTGTCAATCAAGAAATCCGCGTTCTCAAACGAGAAGCGTAGGACCGTCTCCACCGACTTCGTCCCATACGGGGACCGGGCCGTGTCCCCGAGATAGACCGTATTCTCTCTCGGCAGTGTCTCAATGATCTTCTGCAGAACCGTCAGGCCACCGATGCCTGAGTCAAAGACACCTACGGGATTATCTTTATTCATTTTGGATTTCGGATTGCCGATTTTGGATTCCCAAGAAGTAGACGTTCATCCTCTTCTCCAATCGAAAATCCAAATTCTAAACTTCCAAATTAGCCAGTCGATTCCCCAGCTCTTTTTCGCAGCTCGGCGCAAAGCCGAAGACCTGCTCCCAAACCTCCTTCGATTCCATACAGAGGTAAACGAAGACTGTCGGCGACGCCGCACGGATCCAGCGAAGCATCTTGCGATACATCTCCACCCTCAAAGGTTGGAAGTACCGCATCTTGCCGTCCGGGCCTAGAACCTGCTCCCCACTCAGGAGTTGCGTCGAAGGAAATCTCTTACGCATGATTCGCTTTAACCCCGGGGTGTTCCGCAGCACCCCCATGCTGAGCCACGCGATCCTGCGCCGCTCTACCTTCGCAAAGATCTCCTCCACCATCGTTTGATAGTCCTTTTCCCAACCCGGATACTCAACAATGGGATCAAAATGGAACCCCAGCTTGTATCCGGCTTCCTGACAGCGGCGCGCGGCTGCAAGCCTCTCCTCCAGAGATGCAGTCAGATGCTCATCCCTATCGATGACCTTCTGAGGGTTCATGGACCAAGAGACAACCACCCGGCCTTTAGGATTTAATCCCAGGAGATTTTCGACGCGGTGGCTCTTGGTCTTGAGCTCGAGCAGGACGTTGGGCTGCTCCGCAAAGAACGGGATGACCTCGCTGGAAAACCCAATATAGGGATCAAGCGCAAGACTGTCCGTGATTTCACCCGTGCCAATACGGAAGAAAAAACGGCGGTGACGACTCAGAAGCTCGTCAGCCTCCGAGATAAGATCACCGACATTGCTGAACACCTTCAGCGTTGGATTATCAGCCAGATACTCCTGAAGGTAGCAATAGCTGCATTCCATCGGGCAGTTGCTGGCAAAATTGATGACAAAGTAATTGCAGCAGACCTGGCCATCGCTGCCGGGACACTTTTTCAAAAAATCCCCTCTATGGCGCTGCAGAAAGAGTCTTCTCTTTCCCTTGCCAAAGGGGTCGTTCGACACGGATGGATCCTCCGCGTAGGGGTGAAGTTGGTCAACAAAGGTGACTGGAAGCTCGGGCAACGCCCTTCTCAGATTCGTGAAGATCCGGCTCTTCTCGGAGCCGACCTCAACCAGGATCTCTTCAGGCCGAAAGTCCTGCACCGCTCTCTTTCCCAGACAGGAGAACAAAAATCTCCTTCAGACTATCTTCCTCTAAGGCCCGGTGAAGTTCAGCTGCCAGCCGTCGTAACTCCTCATAGCTGGTCGCCCTCATCTGGATGGTCAACGCTCCTCCCTCTAGACCTGCCGGGACAGTCATTTGAATCTGAGGCTTAAGCTTCAGCTCACGGATCTTCTGCCGTATCCCTTCTTCGATTTGGCTAAGTCTAGGAAACCTGAGCCGCCGCAACTCCTCCTTGAGACATTTTAACTTATCATTTCGGCCCAACCGGGGGTCCGATAAGACGCGCAAAAAAGTCTCTCCCTTTAATATTTCACCAAGGCTGATGCCATCCCTCAGAGCGATCTCTTCCAGCCAATCCAAGAAATCCCGAAAATGGTTTCCTCCCAACCTGAGCCTGTCGGCAAACTCAAGAAGGGTTTCCTGGTCGGCCTCCGACAACTGAAGCCAGCGATCCAGAGTCTCCTTGTGAAATTCTCTCGCGCTGCCATAGGCAAGAATTCTTTGGGCTATCATGATTAAAGTTCTCCAATGAATTCAGTAAGTAATCGCCTATAATCTAAAGTGTCGCCTTCCTTTCCTCTTTTGCCTGCGCCTCGAGCTAGGATCGCAACCTTCCTTGCTAATGTCTCAAGAACCCACGCTCTCTTCTCCCCTTGAATTCCTGCGTCAAGAAGTTTGCGCAGCGCCAGGACGCGAAATCGGTCCAGCCCCCAAGTCGAGCCGGATAACTGGTCCGCGTGCCCTCCCCTTTTTATGACGAGCGGCGGGGGGAGCAAGAAAACCGGAGTCTTGGCGGCAATCCGAAGCCAAAGGTCATAATCCTCACAGACTGGGAACGATTCGTCGAACCCGCCTAGCCTGTCAAACAATTCCCTCGTCATCATGACGGCAGAGGGACTGACTAGGCACAGATCGAGACTGGCCCGAAAAATATCCCCCGACGGTTTACGGTGCTTCATTTTTGGATTGACTCTCACGCCATTTCGAATCCAGACTTCCTCGGTTTGGCAGATCTCGCCATCGAGATGGGACTCCATGAAAGCGACTTGGACTTCGAGTTTCTTCGGTTTCCACAGATCATCCGAATCCAGGAACGCAAGATATTTGCCCGTCGATTCGTGCACACCCAAGTTTCGCGCGGCAGCGACACCCCGCCTTGGTCTACAAAGGACGCGAATCCTCGATCCGTATTTGGCAAGTTTCTCTACCGTGTGATCTTCCGACCCATCATCTACGACGATAAGCTCGAAGTCCTTGTAGCTCTGAGCGAGAATTGAATCGATCGCCTCACCAACCATCGGCCAACGGTTGTAGGTGGGGGTGATCACACTCACTAAAGGTGTCATTCGCAGCCTTGCTAGCTTTTTACGAGTTCACAATTCAACGGGTGTTCAATATTGACACAATCCTTCTTGTCGCGCTAGCGTGCGCTCCTTTTTTGATCTATCGCTGTAGCCGAAGTCGCCGAACACCAGCGCCGAATCCAACTTAAGGCTTCTCGTCCAGTCGAAGACGACGATCCGCACTACGAATAGACAGCAATGAATGGTGTGAAATATAGAGTCTCAATGCAGGGCAGAGGTGGCACGGCTATTGCGTTGTATCTCTCGAGCATGATCCAGGCGGCTATACTAAACAAGAGACTAGGAGGCCCATGGTCAATCAAACGCCCTTTTTTCCCAAGCGCACATTGAGTATTGACGTTGCTTATGACCGGTTAGAACGAGAGTTGTTTGGTCGTTGGACATTGTTTGATTCGGGCAAAGGCATTACAGTCACTAACTGTGAAGGCAAAAAAGTCCATTTTACGGGCGATACTGAGTACGTCGGAGCTGCACAGGAGATCTTTTGGGGTGGTTTCTTTGAGCCGGACTTCAAAAGGGTAATTACGGAGCAGATAGATCAGACAGTCAAAGACTGTGAAATTCATCCTGAACTTGCCCAGGCGATTCTTAGTGAAACAGCGGATCTCTTGCGAAAATTCTCGCGCAGAGTTTATGAACGCGTGGCTGAGGTCGACCAGAGGATACGTGGGCAGGGAGATCCGAATATTACACAGCGCCGAACGGTAGAGGACAGGATCAAAGCCTTAAACGCGGAGATCGACGTTTTCACTGAGGCGGCAAGAAAACTATTGAATCCCTCGCTGCGTCGGCAGTGGTTACATCCACTCTTAAAGTTAGCCGGGGTTAGGACGATTCCTTGAACTCCTTGTAGCTTTGAACAAGAAGCGATTTAGACCACCGGCCGACGATTGTAGGTGGTACGATGGCGCTTACGGATATCGCTATAGAAAGCTCTCGACTTTCTTGAAAAATTGATCCGCCATCATCTTAGCCATGCCTCCAACCATTTTTTGACCCAAAGACGCGAGTAGTCCTCCAACCTTTGCATCCGTGGTGTATTTCACCACGGTCTGCTCTCCGCTTTCCTCAAGGTCGATAGATACATCCCCCACTGTGACGGTGGAATTCCCTAAGCCCTTACCGCTTACGACGTAGTGTTCGGGCGCGCGCTTTTCTTTGATCGATACCTTCCCCATAGAGCCACCCTTTGCCCCGCCCCTCGTCACTGCCTCGTACTGGTCCGGACCGATCTCCTTCAGCTCTTCGCACCCCGGAACGCACCCCGCTATAATCTTCGGATCCAGAAGGAGCCGCCAAACTTTCTCCCGCGATGCCTTGAAAGTGTAAGTGCCTTCGATCTTCAATTCGTTCCCCTCCCGCAAAACCATAACTTCCCGCTTCGCAAATTACAATCGCGACGACAGTTGAATCCTTTCGCCTCCTCCGTTAAAATTTCGTGAGCTATGAGAAGCCTTTTGACCCTGCTTCTTTCCCTTAGCCTCCTTTGGCTTCCTTCCCGACTCTACTCACAAGACGAAGAACCCCGTGAACTCTTCTCCAAGGCATACTCTCTTTTTTCGCAGGGAGACGTTGTCCAGGCCGAACCGTTGTTTATCCGGACCCTGGACCGGAGCTTTTCCCTGGAAGACTACAGCCTGTACTTTCTCGGCCAGATTCAGATTTCCCGCGCGTATTGGGGA
>VBLN01000134.1:5379-5888 GCA_005878685.1 Deltaproteobacteria bacterium
GGTACTATCTTTTACAACTGAAAGAAAAATTCCCGCAGACCATCTGGTTTGCTCAAGCCGACCTACAACTCGCAAAGGTCTCCCTCGGAGAGAAAGACTACCTAAGAGCCTCAGGAGAGCTACGAGCACTTCAAGGTCGGGGCATCAAGAGAGAAATAGCCGAGCAGGCGTCTTATCTTCTGGGTCAGGCTTATGAGATGCAGGGTGAGTTAAAGAAGAGCTATGCCGCCTACCAGGAGTTGCGGCAGGGCTCCCCCCTTTCCCGCTGGGCAACCCAGGCGAGAAGGGAGACAAGGAGATTGAGAGAACAGCAGCCTGAGCTGTTCGCTCTAACCACGGCCGACACTTTGACCGCCGAAGCGGATCTCCTGATTCGAGAGCGCCAATACGATGAAGCCGAAAAGACCTACCGGAAGCTGCTCGAGCTGACCCCGGAAGGCAGGCGGCGCGCCCGCTTTTTCATGGGCCTCGCGAACGTGTACCGCGCACTACGAAAGGGAGACGAAGCG
>VBLN01000153.1:0-11401 GCA_005878685.1 Deltaproteobacteria bacterium
AAGCGCATCCCCTATGCCGAGGTTGTCAACAACGACTTTCTGCCGCGATGAACTTGAAGAGGAAAGTTCTTTAAGAGACCGACCAGGCGCTCGTCTTCGTTTTGTACCGACCGCTTCCATCCCAAACTCCGCTGAAACGAATAGTCGCTCGGAATAGCAAGCTCCTCAATTCGCAAGAAGACGGAATGGAACAGCGTCTATTGGGCAGAACTGGCATGCTGGTTAGCGTGTTGGGTTTCGGTGGCTCCGAAATCGGTTATGAAGGAATTTCAATAGCCACCGTGACGGTCCTACTGAACGCTGCTATCGACGCGGGACTCAACGTGATCGATACGGCTGAATGTTACGTGGACAGCGAAGAACTGGTCGGCAAAGCGATCGCCGGCCGGAGAAATGAATGTTACCTCTTTACCAAATGCGGCCATCCGGAAGGCTGGGGCCGCGGGGATTGGCGGCCGGCGTCAATCTTAAAGAGCATCGAGCGAAGCTTGCGCCGGCTGCAAACCGATCATCTGGACCTGGTTCAGCTTCACAGCTGCTCTTTGGCGGAGTTACGCCAAGGGGATGTCCTAGAAGTTTTGCAGCGCGCCCGAGAGCGAGGCTATACGCGCTTCATCGGCTACAGCGGCGACAGCCAGGCGGCGCGCTACGCGGCCGATTGCGGCCAATTTGATACCTTGCAAACTTCTGTCAACATTGCGGACCAGGAAACACTCGATCGAGTGCTGCCGATCGTTAGGGCAAAAAATATGGGAGTCATCGCCAAGCGCCCGGTTGCAAACGTGGCCTGGAAAACCGGAAAGAGGCCGAGCGATCCTTACCATGACGTTTACTGGAAACGATTGCAGAAGCTCAAGTACGCGTTTCTCAACCGGGAGTTGAACGAGACCATCGGCATAGCGCTACGCTTTACCTTGAGCGTGCCCGACGTCCACACGGCAATCGTCGGCACAACCAAGCCGGGAAGATGGCAGCAGAATGCCGCGCTGCTCACTGCGGGACCCCTGCCGCAGGATCAATTCGAAGAGATTCGCGCCCGCTGGGGTGAAGTGGCGGATTCGAGCTGGGTGGGGCAGATTTAGAGATCCTTCATAGGGCCGGTAAAGAATTGGCAGATTTTTCAGTTCTCCCGGCAAGCGCAAAAGAAGTTGGGCCTTCCTGTTCGGATCAAGTTAATTTCGCGATTAGCCAAGGTAATAGTCAATGTATGGGTCTCCTGCTGGCAGGGCTTATGAGCCCTTTCCTATCGCGCCATACTACCTAAGCCGAGCAGCTCCATTGGCAAGATTTCGCGTAAATGCTGCCTGACCCAAAGGTCAGCCCGTCCGATCCCTGACATCGGGACGTAAAGGACGTCGTTCGGCTGCAGGCCAACTTGTTCAGGGGCAGCATTTTCCATCGCTTGGTCAATGTTGACCCGGCCGATTTTTGGATTCCCTGAGGCCCCATCGCGAATCAAGACTACGCTGTCATTCTGTGCCGTGTCAGTAAATCCGCCACGGTCGAATATCGCCTGCATAGGGGTCATGGTTACGCCTTCGGTAATCAGAACGGGTCCAGGATTCTTTACCTGTCCGCCAACATATACCTTTCTTGGCGCGAACTGAACAATGGTTACGACCACCTCCGGGTCTTTCATTCGGTCGGAATACTTTTGAACGATGACCTTGGCTAGCTCCTCGGGCGTAAGCCCTACCGCCCGAATTGAACCCACTCCCTCAAGCGTAATATTGCCATCAGGGCGGACAAGGATTGAGCCCCTGGCAGCGCCGATCTGTTCACCAGACCCGGCAACTCCAACGCCACCGGCACTGCCAGTATTATATTCGGGGTGGCGAGGAAAAAAGACGCTAATTCCATCATAAGGGACGATCCTGTAGTTAGACTGATCTGACGGACCGGCAGGGGTACGCGCAGGCGCAGCGCCGGCTGAGTCGCCCTTATTGAATTCCGGGATGTGAGCGACCGGATTGGAACATCCATAGGCAAACAGAAATAGATGGATTCCTGCCAGTCTGATAAAGAACCTCATCAGAAAGATTTTGGTGGTTGGCTTCGTAGCCATCTTCTCCCCCATGTGACTGAATTTTGGCATCACCCCGTCCTTTCCTCCACCCTTCCACATTCTAGCGAGGCAAAGCTGATGCCAAAGACTGCTAAGAAGCTAAGTTATTGATTTTTCTCAGGCTGCATAGATTGGAAAAGACTTTGTGAAGAGCTGTGTCTGGAGGAAATTTCCTCCGCCCCGAATTTAGAGAGCCGGTTCGCCCTTTGAAACGGCGGCGTAATCAGCACGGGTTTTTCTTTACTCTCCGGCTTAAAGACGTTAGAAAAACGGATCACTATGCCAACTTCTCGCTCCCCCTTACAATCCAGCCTGCAGTCGTTCCTACTGCTTTTGGTTTTTCTTTTTCCATCATTCTGGTCTGCAGCAGACGCCCCCGCGATGGTCGCCGTCGGTGAGTCCGGAGCATACCTATACGCCCGCCAGGATGAACAGTCCGAGAAAATCGCCAGACTCGAAAAAGGAGAAGAGTTAATACCCCTCGCCTACGCCGCCGGAACGGTGTCTTGGTACATGGTCAAAACTCAAAAAGGAGAGATCGGTTGGGTGAGATTGTCCGACGTAAGAGCAAGCGATCGGCTGGAAAAAACATTTAGGGAGGTCCAGCCCTCCATTTGGAGCGCTAAGAACACCACCGGACGCACCTTCGCGGGCACATGGACCGGAGACGCCGATCCTGCGACCGGCAATGCCTCCGGCACCTGGACATTGCAAGACGGAGCGGGAAAAACCGTGATGAGCAGCATCTGGTCGGCCACCAAATCTCCCAAAGGATGGAGTGGCACCTGGCGCGCGCTCATCGCTGACCGCACCGGGGAGTACTCGGGGGTGTGGAGCGCAAACGTTGGGCTCCGGCCCAACGCACGCCTCGGTGACCTGTTCGAAGCTGCCATTAAGGAGGCCGTCGCCGGGAGCTGGAAAGCCGGACCCAACTCGGGGAGCTGGTCCATCCGCGCCGCCAATTAGCAGACCGGCTTCCTTTTTGGTGGGCTGGTGATTGGCCCTTTTTTTCTTGAAGTTCGTCCTCCGTCTGCCGTGATTTACACGGCTGAAATTTTGGAGTTTGGCAAAAGAAGTAATGGCCCGGCCGCCACGAACGGATCGCCGATATGCGAAATTTCATCGGAGAGTAAATGTGTTTGGGCGATGCAAAAGGCGAGGAGCCATGAGCCGATTGCCAGCCCTTAGTCGCGAAGGTTATTCTAACTCTCGCGTTGAGCGCCTGACAGTTAATTAACTCGTGATGGAACTCGTTCCGAGGTCCAGCCGCTGACTCTGGTGGCGAACGCTCGAACTACGTCGGCTCGAACGTCGAGGTGATGTGCTGGTGGCCACCGTTCTCATTGAGCGCCTCCTCGTAGTAGAGGGCCAGCGCCTTGAGCACGGGCGTGTCCTGGATAGAGAAGAGCACAGCGTCCTCGCTCCGCGAGCTGTTAGCGGCAGAGCGATGACGTCTCCTTTGCCCCAGATGAAGCGCTGCCCGTCGATGACCGTTGCACCTTCGCCCTTGACGACGTGGTATACGGCACTGCCGGTATGGCGGTGCGCCTTTGTAGACTCGCCGGGCCGGAGAAGCTGTACCCAGCAGGCCATCGTCGGCAACAGCGGGCCACCGGTCTGGGGGTGACTGTACTCGAGGGCAATGCCATCGAAAGGGCTGCCCTCATGGTCGCGCAGTGCGTTTAGCGCCTCCCAGGTCTGATCCCAGGAGTAGAGTAACAGTGGCGAAGACTGAGGCTTTTCCTTCACCCAAGTTGGGCTCAAGTGCACATGACCATGCAGCTGCTTGGAAGCGTTGGCCGGTCGAGTGGCCGGCACCTGGGGCGCCGTGTAGAATTGAAAGAACATCGCCTCCAGCGACTGGATCAAGGGAATGTCCAGCCCGTCCATCCAGATCACCCGCTCGTCAGTCTCGTTGCCGTGGTCATGCCAGGACCAGCTCGGCGTTAATATCAAGTCCCCCGGCCTCATGTAGACTCGCTCGCTATCGACTGCGGTATACGGTCGGTGTGTGGCGATGTGCGCGCGCAACCTCTCCGGGCAGGAGGAGTTGCACCGCGGCGATGAGACTATTCGTCGTCGCCCAGCGACCGCCGAGCCCGGGGTTGAAGAGTTGCAGCGCACGTCGCTCGTCGCCGACAGGCACCGCCTCGCCCGACTGGTCGATGATCGAATCGAGCAGCGACCAACGCCACATATAGGGAATCATTTTAGGTTGGGGATGAGCCGTCATCTGACTGGCCAGTTCCCAGAGACCATACATGTGATTCGAGTGCATTCGCTGGTGGAACGCTTCTCGGAACGACGCAGGCTGCGCCCGCGGCGTCACCGTGCCTTTTCTCTCAGACTCACCCTGCTCGAATGCAGCGATAGAAACTTCCTTTAGGGGTTTGGCCATTGAAGCCTCCGAATTTGCTGATTGGCCCTCTCATCGCTTCCGATGCAGCACCGAAGGTGGCTCGTAACATGTGAGCAGGCCACGGTTTTTTATCTACCGAAAAGCGTATACGATAAGTCATTCTTATGTCAACCTAAGGCCGGTTTCGCATTTTTTCCCTTGACGTCCGCCTTCCAATGGGCAACGTTTGTCTCAAAGACCTCGGGCGGTAAATAAATAAGGTGGCTGAAAGGAGAACCCTTATGCGGCATCCCGTGATCGCTTTGGCGTTATGGTTTTTCATGGACGCCGCTATGGTCCGGGGAGAACCGGTCCGAGTAGCCTATCCCTCTCCCAACGTGCAGTTTCTGCCTGCCTTCGTAGCCGTTGAAAAAGGAATCTATAAGCGCGAAGGTCTGGAGGCGGAGCTCATCTCTGTACGCGCAGCCGTGACCGCGGTGCAGGCGCTCATCGGCGGTCAGATCCATTTTATTCTGACCATCGGCCCACAGATGCCGGCGATCTGGGAAGGGACGGATATCATCCTTCTCGCCCAACAGGTGGGACGTCCGACTTTTTCGTTGGTCGTAAGGCCCGAGATCCAAAAAATCTCCGATCTCAAAGGAAAGAAACTGGGCGTAAGCTTTGGGGGCTCTACCGCTGCCGGAATGAAGGCGTTGTTGGAGCTTAACAAGATCAACCCGGATAAAGATGTGGAGTACGTTAATATTCCGGGTAACACGCCCAAAATCGCAGCCATGAATCAAGGGATCGTCGCGGCGGGTCTGCTCGCGCCTCCCGCGGACTATCTAGCCGTGAAGTCAGGCTTGAAGCGTCTCGTGAGTTTGGCCGATGTTTTCAAAGACACCGCCTTTACCGGGCTGGCCGCCACAGGAAAGATGATCCGGGAAAACCCGCAATTCGTAAAAAGGATGGTCCGGGCGATCGTCAGGGCAGTGATTCATACCCGAGATTATCCCGAGGATGCCATCCAGGTCATGATCAAGTATCTTCAAATGGATCGAGAGGCTGCGCAGGATGCTTACCACATGATCCGGGAAGCGCTCAATCCGGTTCCAACGGAGAAAGGAGTGGAGTTGATGGCTCAATGGCAAGCCGTTGCCTTAGGAACCAAGCCCAAGCGCAAGCCCGCGGAGTACATGGACCTGAGATTCGTCAACGAAGCGATGGCCGAGCTAGGGCAGAAGTGATTTCCTTTATGCGCCACGGTCGACCGGGCTAAGAATCGGCCAATGGAATCCACTCTTCTAACAACTTTCCGTAGCCCTGGATGTGATAGGTTAGTCCAAGCTTCGAAAGCATAAACCAAAGCATCGCCGGATTACTCGCGACAACAGTTGTTTTGAGTTCTCGCTCTATTTTTTCCAACACCTTCAACGGATCCAGCACGGCTCCCTGAAAATAGATGGCGTCAACGTTCTCGACTTCGGCAAGGCTTTTTTCGGCGAGAGCGAACACTTCAGCCGGACTTAACCGGATCGCCTCGCTCAGCTGCCCGAAGGGATGGGGAGCCAGTGCCGAGAGTCCCACCTTGCTCAGGTACGGGTCAACAAGAGAACGCGCGTCACCGAGAAGGCCCGGAGAGCGGCAACACAGGCATTCAGCGCCGTCGTGACGGGAACACTCAGCGACGCCCTAAGCTCATCCAAGAGCCCCGGGTTAAGAACCTCCGGAGGGGCCGCAGTCACCATAACCCCGTCCCAGTTATACTCCTTGACGAGCTCTCCAATCTTTCGAACGATCAGATCCTTCTTACCCTCTATCTCGTAAAGTCGGTCGCCGTAAAGTTCCAAGCCTTTGAAATCAACGCTGACGTCTTTGGGAATTAAGGGCGTCAAGCTGCCGTAGTGTGGCCTCGAACTCGGGCCGGAGCTAACGAACGCGATCTTTGCCTTGAAATTCTCCGCCATTTTTAAAACTCCTCCCTTTTGGCTGTGGGTTTGGGAACGAGTCTCGCTAGCGTTTAAGCGTTCCTGCTGCCGCCATCAGCATCGCCAAATAGATCCCAAACAGGACTACCGTAATGATAAAATTCCTCTTCCAGTGCTCACTTAGGGCGATCCCAAAAGGGAGACCGGTGACGAAGCCAATGATGTGGGCGATGTATGCAACACCGGGGTCATAGCCAGGGATCGCGGCCGGATCATACACGAGGACGACGTTGTAAAGAAAGTAGATGATAGCGACCAACCCCTGGGGCGCGAGGAAAAGCCAAGAGAACTTGAGCGGCCTCACCAGCATTACGCAAGACGCCATGGCAAAAATGGCTGCCG
This sequence comes from Deltaproteobacteria bacterium, assembly GCA_005878685.1. Classification (GTDB taxonomy): domain Bacteria; phylum Desulfobacterota; class Binatia; order UBA9968; family UBA9968; genus DP-36. The sequence goes on from VBLN01000153.1 coordinate 6,737, forward strand.
AGGCTCCCACCATTCCCACGCCTGGGGACAAAAAGGGCAAGCTAAGCATGAAACCCGTGAAGCCGCCGATGAAAAAGATCATTAGATGCTTGCCCGGACCAACTGTTCTCTCCAATGTATTCCCGAAAACGAATAGAAAGAGCATGTTGCCGAATAGATGTAAGACGCTCCCGTGAACAAAGAGTGCCGGCACAAGGGTCCAAACCTTGCCATTCATGACGTTATTTAAGCTGAAGACAAGATTTTGTTGGGCAAACATGGGGTCCTGTTGCCAGGCCCAAATGCTCGCCCCTATGCAGGCTAGTATGAGGAGAGTGTTGATTCTCAAGGAACCGTTATCTAGACGTTTCGAGATTCTACCCTACTTTACACCGACGATGAGGTCAAAACATCGGTCGCTCATGTGAGTGACCCCGACGGCATACTTTTTCCCGCGGGCAAGAGTGAGCTTGCTGATAAGTGCCGAATTTATTGAATGTGATCCTTCCTAACCGTTGATTCGTCTAACATACAGAAAGGAGGGTCGTGCGATGGAACGAACAAGGACGAAAAAGATGTTGGTAGTCATCATGATAGCAACTGTCATGGCTGCCGTCGGCGGTTGTTATTACCCCTACAGACACTACAATTATGACTCCCATCGGCGCGATGATCGTTACTACAGTCACCGTGATTACGATCACCATGACTACGATCGTGATCGCTGGTAGGAAACTTTTAGGGGGGGGGAGCGGCCTCCAGCGCCCAGCAAGGGAGGAAAGGGCTCTTGAAGGAGGCCGCTCGCTTGGATCCGGGCGAGGATCCTCATGGTCTTGCCGAGCCCGCAGACGCGTGTGACTACTCGCGTCAACCTGAACCTCGGTGCGGGCCCCGCTTGATCATGCAATCTGCCCGGAAAGCTGACTTGCTCGAGATGGAGCTAGATTCTAATTGTCTCCTTTGGGTCTCGTCTTCACTCCTTTCGTTTTTATTCATCTCTCCGGTTGGGATGGATCTCACACCCACCTTTGTAATCGACTCAACTTTGTGATTTTTGGACAAAAGGCATAGAGTTTTACTGCCTGTTACCAACAATCACCAAGACGATGCCTCCTACGAGGGCAATGCCTCCAAAGATGGGCGGAAGCGGTATAGTTTTCTCTTTTTTTGCCGTTGCTTCAAACGGTCCAACATCGACGACTTTCTCACGAGTCGTATAGGTGATGCCCTGATAAGCGAATGATAGGATCGAAAGCACGATCAAGATAATGCCGATAAGTGTTGCAGGCTTCATGTTTTGATCTCCTGCCTTAATTTGGTCCATTTCCCTCGATCAGGTGCTAGTGGAGAAAACTGAATAACTCCGAGGAGTCATAGAATAAATCCCTTTGCCACAAAATTTCCGTTCTCTGTCCCAGAAGGTTTAAACCGGCGGCGGACGGCGACCAGCAACTAAACTGATCACAAACAGGATCAGAAAAATGACAAACAAAATCCACGCGATTTGCGTTGCGGCGCCAGCAACCCCGGACAATCCTAGTACCCCGGCAATTAGCCCAATGATCAAAAAAGTAACAGCCCAGTTAAGCATATATCTCTCCTCTCCGTTCTTTACGAACGTTTAAAGTTGAGTTTGCCATCTCTACTTTCCCTTGCCCCGCATCCCTGCTTTGCTTATCGAGCAAGCCTTGTGCCATAGCTTTCTAACCCCTTAACTTTTAGACACTTCCCTTTCCTGTCAGAATACCCTCGTATCTTTCGACGTAGGTAAATCCCTACAACCAATAGCTAGAAATAGAGGCGTTGCACGGGACCGCACAGTTGCGTCAGGCTCGAAAAGAAACTCAAAGAAGCAATGCGAACGCCAAAGCCTGCTTCTATTTGTGCTCCGAACACTCCTGAGACTTTCCGCCATCGGACGCAGCCGTGATTTCATCCCTGAAATAGAGACGGCGTGTTTCCGAATCAGTTTCCGGTGAGACAGCAAAGAGCAGATCGGCCAGCTCGTCAGTGTGCTCCCCTTCTTTGGCCAGTATGTCTTCAGGACTCATGCAGTATTTACAAAAAAGTAGCCAGCTTAGGAAATTAATGAAAATGAAGAGGGCGTGCTCAAAGAAAACCGACTTTCGGGGGTATCCAGTGACTTACTTTGAAAAGGCACTGCTAGATCCAAACTCGTTTTTCAAGACACCAGGAGAAATCCTAAAGAGGAATGATTTTTCCCGCGAGCAGAAGATGGAGATCTTGCGTCGCTGGGAATACGACGTGAGAGAATTGCAAGTAGCCGAAGAGGAAAGCTTGCCAGGACCACAGCTCGTGACGTTGGATAGTGTTCTGAATGCACTTCGCGCGCTTGGCGCTCCCGCAAACACCGACCGATCGGCATCTACAAAGCAAGGCGGAAGGTAGCGATGGAGACGAGACTAGAAGGTGTCCCATTTAAACTCCATTCAGGCAACGACTTGGAGGAATATTCCTACACGTTATTTCTGTGGTCTACTTTCTAACGGAGCGATCACGCTAGCATTCCTAGAAAAATCCTGACCTCTTTGATCTGGCACACTCTTTGAATAAAATATGGTTGGGCATATCGGCAGCAGAAAGGGGGCGATTGTAGTGAACCGCTTAAGCCGATTTCAGGTGATATATCTCTTGGCATTTGCTATCGGATGGACAGCCTTCACCGCATGTACGCCTGAAACGTTCAGAAGACCTACCTTAGGCGAGGTCAGACAAGGCAAGGGTCAGCCAGCGGGCGACACGACTTTACAACCCGGTGAAATTCGGGCCGAGGTTTTGCAGGTTGATCCGAACAGACGCGAGATTGGAGTGCAGACGGACGACGGACGCAGAGAGACACTGCTTTATGATATTGTCTCCACGAAGCTTCTTTATCACGGCCGGGAATATCCCGTCGACAATCTGGAGTCGGGCGACATCATCGCCTTTCGAAGTCCTCGAAGAGGTGGCTATGTCGATACGATCCGGGTTCAAGAGCCGGTTCAAGCGCGGGCGGGCTCCACTGTCGCACGGCGCTCTCCTCCGGCACCGAGATCTGAGGTCCTCGAAGGAACCGTCGAAAGAATCGATGACGATCGGGCTGCCTTCGACGTGAGACCCCGAGTCGGCAGACTGGTTACCGTGAGGGTTCCTCCCAATGCCAAGGCCTCTGATGTCGAAAACTTCCGTCGTCTTCGCAAAGGCGATTACGTTAGATTAGAAGGGGAGTTTGTCAATCCCGACACTTTCGAACTGTTAGCTTTTCTATCATCGGATTTCGACCGTGGTCCAAGAGGACGGTAGCTGAGGCCCGAGCTACAAAAGCTCGGGTCTTTTCCTCTCTTTGGCTGTTGCCTGAGGGCGAACATTTGCCTTCCCGCGGCCGCAAAATGGAACAGCGTATCATTTTTCTACCCACCTAGCTCTTTGCGTTTAGCCTGCTAGAATTTAAACAGAGATGGAAAAACAGATCCTGCGAGAAGGGCAAAATTGCTGGAGGATCGCTCGCTCTTCTCGGGTGAAATTTCTAATCGACGGCGCAGCTTATTTTTCAGTGCTCGCCGAAGCGCTTGAACGCGCGCGCGAGTCCATCCTCATTGTGGGGTGGGATTTTGACGGCCGCATTCGCCTTAGACCTGAAGAAAAAATTCCCGCCCCTGTGTCTTCCAAGGATCTCGGTACCTTTCTCCACACTCTGGTAGCTCGTCGGCCGAAACTCCAGGTGCACATTCTCGTTTGGGATTTCGCCATGATCTACGCGCTGGAGCGCGAGCCCGCTTCTTTCTCCAATCCGAGTTGGCGGACCCATTCGCGGATTCATTTCCGGAGGGATGGAGATCATCCCATCGGCGCCTCCCACCATGAAAAGATCGTCGTGATCGATGACGCCATCGCCTTCGCCGGAGGTCTCGACCTGGCAAAAGGACGGTGGGATACGCCGGAACATCCGCCGGAAGATCCAAGGCGGGGCGGCGTCGATGGGCCTTCCCTCCCGCCTCATCACGATGTTCAGATTGCTGTCGACGGCGAAGCGGCCGCAGCCCTGGGGAATTTGGCGCGCGAGCGTTGGTTCCACACCACCGGCCAACGCCTCCAAGCTCCGATGTCTGGATATGATGCTTGGCCCGCCTCCCTGACGGCAGATCTTACGGACGTGGATGTCGCTATTGCTCGAACCGTGCCCGCACACAAAGAGCTCCCCGAAATACGGGAGATCGAGGCGCTCTACCGCGACGCCATCTCAGCAGCTCAGCGTTTCATTTATATGGAAAACCCGTATCTGACTTCCGCGGCCGTCGGTGAGGCTCTGGCGAATCGGCTGCGGGAAGCGGATGGCCCGGAAATCATTCTGGTCATCTCTCGTAAGAGCGGCGGCTGGCTGGAGGAAACGACCATGGACGTCCTTCGGTCGCGTTTACTAAGACGGTTGCGTGACGCGGACCGCTTCCATCGACTGCGTGTTTACTGCCCCCTTATAGACGGTCTGGAAACCGGCTGCATCTCCGTCCATTCCAAGGTCCTGGTGGTCGACGATAAACTGGTGCGCGTGGGTTCGGGCAACCTCAACAACCGCTCGATGGGGCTCGATACGGAATGCGATCTGGCAATTGAGGCGAATGGCAACGTTCAGATCCGGCATGGAATCGCTCGCTTCCGAAACCGTCTTATCGCCGAGCATCTCGGGGT
>VBLN01000153.1:11543-11928 GCA_005878685.1 Deltaproteobacteria bacterium
CTGCAGAGAAGGTCATCGAAGAATGCGTTCCACCGGAGGAGCGCCGCTCGACCAGCAGGGCTCTGCTTCGAGGAACGGTGATCTTAGTTCTATTTTTTGGCCTCGCGGCAACCTGGCGCTGGACGAGCTTGGGCCAATCGTTCGACGTCGCCACGATCGCGAGCTGGGAAGCGTCACTCGAAGAGAGCCGCCTTGCGCCTTTGTACGTTATCGGCGCTTATTTGCTTGGCGGTCTATTGGCGTTCCCGGTTACGCTCCTGATCGCCGCCACCGCCTTTGCCTTCGGGCCGTGGACCGCCTTTATCTATTCACTGCTCGGCTGCGTCTCAAGTGCAACGTTAGTCTACGGCATCGGTCGAGCCCTAGGCCGGGACACGGTGGTTCG
>VBLN01000154.1:0-903 GCA_005878685.1 Deltaproteobacteria bacterium
TGATCCATCTTGGCGCCGAGCGGCTTTACGTCACTCCGGGACGGTATCCGCCGCATATCCCGAACTATCTCCTGTCCCTTTTTAGCAAGGATAAAATCAATAAACAGCTTAGCCGTATTCGGGTTGCTCGCCTTGTGGCTCAAGCCGATTCCACTGATGGTGGTCACAGTGGGGTCGAAAGTCTCGACCCACTCCACTGGCGCCCCTTCGCCCTTCATTCTCTCGATGCGGAAGCTGTAAGCCCAGCCCAACGGCACCTCCCCCGCTGCGATCAGCTGGGCCAAGAGCCCGTGCCCTCGGCGCCACTTGGGTTCCTGGCGGGCCAACTGCTCCATATATCTGGCCGTCTTTTCCCTCCCCCATGTCATGACGAGCGTGCCGAACCAGTCATAGTCGGTCGAATCCATGAGCATCCGCCCTTTCCATCGAGGATCGAGCAGCTCGCCGTAATCCTTAGGAATCTCTTTTTCCGGCACCATCTTCGTGTTGTAGGTCACGACGAGGTTGTTGACGTAAACCGCCGTCCATCGGCCGCGAGCATCCCTAAACTCTTTGGGATAGGCCTCGGACTCCACAGAAAAATAAGGCGATAAGAAATTCCTGCCCGCTAAAACCTGTACGGCGCTGGAGGATACGACATCGAACAGCCATCTCCCGGCCCGGGTCTCGGTCAAGATGCGATTTAAGAGCTGTTCTTCGCCGGCCCGCACTAGATCAGCCTTGATAAAGGGATACTGCTTCAAGAAAGCGTCCACCACCGGCTTCGAGGTGTCGATCGCCATCGAGGTGTACCAGACTAGCTTTCCCTCTTTTTTCGCCGCTTCAATCAGCCCGGGCGCGGGACCCGGCTGACCCCAAACGACTTCAACCGCCAGCAGCCACGCAAGCAGAATCAATAGGCAC
>VBLN01000154.1:986-6053 GCA_005878685.1 Deltaproteobacteria bacterium
CCGGTCGCGATGTCTAGGCCAAAAGCTCTCTTACCACGTCGCTAAAGGAGAGGAAAAGAGCTTTCGACAAAGCATTGACCTCTCAAAGGACTATGTGGTAAGCGGAGCCGGTATGAGAAGCCGTCGCATAAAATCCATGAGGACGGCCTACAGTTGGATAACTGGACAAGTGTAGGAACTGGATCAAGGAAAGGCGCCGACGATGAAAAATAAAACGCATGTCATCTTTGTCTTGTTGTTCGCGTTCTTTTTCGCCTACTTCGTCTATGAGGCGCGCGAGTGGCGTCTCCAAGCTCGACTCTATCCTTACGTGATCGGAATTCCCATGCTGGTTCTGGCTCTGATCTATGCCTTCCTGGAACTCACGGGCAAAAGTAAGGTAAAGACTTCGGCCTCAGATGGCGCTCCAGTGGACTTTCAGTTCACCCAAAACCAGGACCCAGCCCTTGCCCGCGCTCGCACGATCAACATCTTTTCTTGGATCTTTGGCTTCTTTGCCGCCATTTGGCTCTTTGGGTTTTCGTTCTCTATTGCGGCGCTGCTGTTTTTTTACCTCAAGTTTCAGGGCCGTGAGGGATGGGTATTATCTATTGTATTGACCACGGCCGGTTGGCTCTGCTTCTGGGCGCTCTTTATTCGACTGCTAAATCTACCCTTTCCTGACGGACAGCTCTTGGTTTGGCTCGGACTAGCCGGCTAAACATCAAAAGAGAACGGTATGGAAAGAGATCTGCGCAAGAAATGGCTCTGCATCTCTCTCTCCATGCTTTTGCATCTTTTCCTGGTTTCCAAACTCCAGGCTCAGGGCGAACCTTTTTATAAAGGCAAGACGATCCAAATCGTTGTCGGGCTGAGCGTCGGCGGAGGGTATGACCGGGCGGCACGGATTATCTCCCGCCATCTAGGCAAGTACATTCCGAGAAACCCGACAATCGTCGTTCAGAACATGCCTGGCGCCGGATCTGTCATCGCAGCCAACTACGTCTACACCGTGACCAAACCTGATGGCTTAACTCTGGTCATGCCCCACAACAATTTTTATCTGAACCAACTCTCCGGCGACAAAGAAGTCAAATTCGATCTGCTTAAATTCAACTGGATCGGCTCCTTTGAGAGAGACGACATGACGATCTTCAGCCGCGCGGATGCGCCCTTCAAATCGATCGGAGATGTGATCAGATCCAAAGAGCCACCCAAATGCGGCTCGACAGGCGTCGGGAGTTCCGATTATGTCATGTCGAGAATTCTCGATGAAACCATCGGCGCGAAAGTCAATCATGTCACCGGCTACCCCGGCAGCAGCGAGATCGCCCTCGCGGTCGAGCGCGGCGAAGTCAACTGCCAGGGACTCACCATCTCCACCTTCTTTTCGCGCGAACCGTTTTTGACCTGGGCCAAGAATGGCTTCGTGCGTTTTCTCGCGCAGAGCGGGCGCAAGAGAGACCGAAGAGTGGATGGGCCGACCATCTACGAGCTGATGGATGAATACAAAACGCCGCCGGCGAAGCGCCGCGTGGCTCAAGCGATGCTCGCGGGCGGAGACTGGGCCAGACCGATGCTCGCCCCTCCTGGCACCCCTCCCGATCGAGTAAAAATCCTGCGTGAGGCTTATCAAAAGGCAGCAACCGACCCCGAACTCTTGGCGGAGGCAAAGAAAGGAAGGATTGAGGTGACAGCCGGTAAGGGTGAGGAGCTGCAGGCTCTAGCGAAAGAGGTCATGAATCAACCTCCAGAAGTCGTCGAGGGAATCAGAAGGCTATTCGTGGTGCAATAACGACCGCGCGTGGCCACGAACAGGAGGGACGTTATGCTTCTTACTTTCGCCTCACGCCTCTCGGCTCACGCCTTCTCCGTACTCTTAACCCTCCTGGCCCTTTTTCTCTCTAGCGCGCTGCCCCCTAAGTCTGTGCGCGCTCAGGCGCCTTTCTACCAAGGAAAAACCGTGACCATCGTCGTCGGGTTTCTTGCGGGCGATGGCTATGACATCTGGGCACGGATCTTAGCGGCCCATATTGGGAAGCATATTCCTGGAAATCCTAACATGATCATTCAAAACATGCCTGGGGCGGGCGCCCTCATCGCAGCTAACTACGTTTATAACGTCGCCAAACCGGACGGTCTGATTTTAGGGGCGACCGGTCCATCGCTGTATCTCGACCAGCTAGTTGGGAAGAAGGAAGTCCAGTTTGATTGGGCAAAGTTTAATTGGATCGGCTCCACGGAAAAGACGCCATGGTTGCTTTATATGCGAACGGATACCCCCTACAAAACTTTGGACGACATTCGCAAGGCGTCGGATCCTCCCAAATGCTCGGCGACCGGAACCGGCACAAGCGGACATTTCATTCCCAAGCTTCTCGAGGAAGCGCTCGGGCTCAAGTTCAGGCTGGTTATGGAATACCAGGGCGGAGGCGAACAAGACCTGGCGCTCGAGAGAGGAGAAGTGCAGTGCCGGGCTCTTAGTATTCCTACCTTTTACGCGCGGGAGCCCTTCGGTACCTGGAGAAAAAGCAATCTGGTTCGCGTCCTGCTCCAAACCGGGCGCAAGCGCGATCCCAGGGCGGCCGACGTGCCGACCATCTACGAGCTCATGAATGAACACAAGACTCCGGAATCGACCCGAAGGCTTGTAACGGCGATCTTGGTCTCTGGCGATCTCGGCAGGCCTTTTATAGCACCTCCGGCTGTTCCAGCGGATCGGGTCAAGATCCTGCGCCAGGCTTTTATGAAGACCATGAACGATCCGGTGTTTTTGGACGAGGTAAAAAAGAAAAAGCTACAGGCCGACCCGAGCAGCGGAGAAGAGCTCGAAGCCATCGCCAAAGAGGCGATGGGCCAGCCCCGAGAGATTGTCGAACGGATGAAGAAAATACTAGGCGAGTGAAGAAGGCCGGCGCCGGAAGGGACAGATCCTTATGAAGGCAGTAAGGAAGCTTATGTATAGCGCCGTCTCTGTTGTCTTCTTTTTTCTGCTTTGGACACATGACCTCGGGGCGCAGACCCCATTCTACCAGGGCAAGACTGTCACCGTAGTGGTGGGAACCAGCGCTGGAACCGTCTATGACTTATATGCGCGGCTGATAGCTCAATTCCTGGCCAAGCATATTCCGGGAAGCCCCAACGTCATCGTGCAGAATATGCCCGGTGCCGGGTCCGTAATCGCGGCCAACTATGTCTACGGCATCGCGAAGCCCGACGGTCTTACGCTGGCTTCGATCAACCCGGCGCTCTATTTTAACCAGCTCGAGGGCCGCAAAGAGGTGAAGTATGATTGGGCCAAGTTCACCTGGATCGGCAGCTCGGATAAGTCAGAGCATCTCCTCTACATGCGCGCGAATACTCCTTACAAGACCCTCCAAGATGTGCGCAAGGCAACGCAGCCGCCCAAATGCGGCGCTACGGGAACCGGCACAACCGGCCACTACATGGCCCGGCTGTTGGAGGAAACACTCGGAACAAAGTTTGATATCGTCGCGGGTTATCCTGGCGGCGGGGAGATTGATCTAGCCGTGGAGAGAGGCGAGCTACAGTGTCGCTCTCTGACGATCGGGGCTTTTTACGCCCGCGATCCCTACCACACCTGGCGCAAAAATAGGTTCGTTCGAATACTCATGCAGACAGGAAGACAACGGGACCCCTTGTTACCGGAGGTTCCGACGCTCTATGAACTCATGGATGAGTATAAAACTCCGGCACTCGCTCGGCGTGTATCCACGGTGATTTTGGCCTCTGGCGACCTTGGCCGACCCATTGCCGCCGCGCCATCCGTCCCACTGGATAGAGTTAAAACTCTTCGAGAGGCCTTCATGAAAACCATGAGCGACCGCGAACTGCTGGCCGAAGCCAAGAAGAAAAATCTGGACATCACACCCACTACAGGAGAGGAGCTGGAGAGTGTAGCCAAAGAGGTCGTCTCTCAACCGCCTGACGTGATCGAGCGGATCAAGAAGGTGTTGGGACAGTAGCGCGAGCATGACCGCTCATCCCGCGACCGGCCCGGACTTCTATAAGGGCAAGACGATCAGAATCCTTGTGGGCGCTCGTCCCGGAGTAGCCTACGATCTATACGCCCGCCTTATTGCCGGCCACTTGGGAAAATATATCCCTGGAACGCCCGGCGTTATCGTGGAAAACATGACCGGAGCCCGCTCCATGATAGTGGCCAATCATGTGTATGGTACAGAACCGGACGGTCTCGCTCTCGGAGCGATTTCCCCGGACCTCTACTTGGCCCAACTGCTGGAACAGAAAGATGTCGCCTTCGATTGGGCGCGCTTCTCATGGATCGGCACTCCCGATCGCTCGGCCCACTTGCTCTACATGCGAGCGGAGACACCTTACAAAAGCATTGATGAAATTGTTCAAGCGTCGAAGCCTCCAAGATGCGGCGCGTCGGGAGCATACTCCACAGCCCATTATCTGCCGAAGCTCCTGGAGGAGATCATCGGCGCAAAATTCTCCATGGTGACGGGATACCCGGAGGGACCCGACGTAGACTCAGCCGTGGAGCGTGGAGAAATTGACTGCCGCGTGCTTACCATCTCCGGCTTTTTTTCCCATGAGCCCTATCATACCTGGCGCAAGAATGGTTTCGTGCGGATGCTCCTTCAGACCGGAAAGGAGCGAGACCCTAAACTCCCAGACGTGCCGACAATTTACGAACTCATGGATGAATACAAAATTCCTGCAGCGGGTCGGAGGCTCGCTCAGGTGATCCTGAGCAGTGCTTTGTTCGGCCGGCCTCTCGTGGCCCCGCCCGGAGTCCCTCCCGAGAGAGTGAAGATCCTGCGGGAGGCCTTCAAGGGCGCAGCACATGACCCCGAGCTGTTGGCGGCGGCCAAAATGAAAGGTCTTGGCGTGGTGCTCGCCGCAGGCACAGAGCTGGAGAGACTGGCTCAAGATGTCGTTTCGCAACCGCCGGAGGTCATCGAACGCTTGAGAAAGGTTTCTGCGAGAGAGGAGAGTTTATGACTCGGCTAAAAGTTAACGGGTTGATGCTTTTATCCATTTGTCTCTTCATTCCTATGGCGCTTAATCCGGTTTTCGCGCAGGCACCTTTTTATCAGG
>VBLN01000155.1 GCA_005878685.1 Deltaproteobacteria bacterium
CATGCATGACCTCGGGGCTCGCGCCTACGCGCGCTACATGGGAAAGCACATTCCGGGAAATCCGGACTTCGTCGTCCAGAATATGCCTGGCGCGGGCGCGATGATTGCGGCCAATTACATCTATAACTTGACCAAGCCCGATGGTCTGACGCTCGGCACTATCGGCGGCTCGCTCTACTACGCTCAACTTACCGGGCGCGCAG
>VBLN01000156.1 GCA_005878685.1 Deltaproteobacteria bacterium
CCTGTCAAGATAGATATTGCGGGAGCTCAATGCCAGGCCATCCCTGTCCCGGACAGTCGGATGGCCCACAACCTCGACAGCAAAGTCTAGGTCCCGCACCAGGCGCCGTATGATTTGGAGCTGTTGATAGTCTTTCTCTCCAAAAATCGCCACGTGGGGTCGCACGATGCTAAGAAGCTTTGCCACCACCGTCGCCACACCGCGGAAATGGCCCAGGCGGAAGCCTCCGCAGAGAAGCGGCGCCAATTTCTCCACGTCTACATAGGTTTGAAAGCCTTTAGGATACATTTCCTGTGCTGCGGGGTGAAAGAGCATATCTACCCCCTCTTCTTCGAGCAGTTTGCAATCGCGCCCAAAGTCACGCGGATAAGCGGCAAAGTCCTCATGGGGAGCAAACTGCGCGGGATTCACAAAGATTGACACAACCAGCCGATCGCCTCTCTTTCTTCCCTCCCGCACCAGGCTGAGGTGACCTTCGTGAAGAAATCCCATCGTGGGAACGAGAACGACACGCTTCCCGGTACAGCGTTCGGCCTCGCTCCAACTTCGCATCTCCTCAATGTGCTCGACTATGCGCATAGCCCTCAGCGTTCAGCTCAAACACTTCTTTGCTGATTACCGATTGCCGAAAGCTTACTTCTCAATGGAACGAATGCTGCTCATCCGGGAATTTCCCTTCCCTGACCTCGGCAATAAAAGTCTTGACCGCCTCAGACATGATCCCTTTTAGATCGGCATACTTTTTCACAAACTTGGGCGTGTACATGTCGAAGAGCCCCAGCATATCGTGAACCACCAGGACCTGCCCGTCGCAGTGCAATCCCGCACCGATGCCGATCGTGGGGATGGTGAGACGGCGAGTGACCTCTTGGCCCAAGTCCGCTGGAATCCCCTCCAAAACAATGGAGAAGGCGCCCGCCTCTTCCACCGAGAGGGCATCCGCCAGGACGGCATCTCTTTGCTTCTTGTCTTTCCCCTGGACTTTGTAGCCGCCGAATCGATGAATCGACTGGGGAGTAAGTCCTACGTGCCCCATGACAGGTATGCCAATCTGGACGATCGCCTTGATGGTTTCAAGCATCGCAACGCCTCCCTCAATCTTAACGGCTTCTGCCCCTGCCTCTTGGAGGAATCTCCCGGCATTCTGCTTCGCCTGCTCAACGCTGACCTGATAGGATAGAAAGGGCATATCCGCGACGGTCAAAGCCCGCTCGGCTCCGCGGACCACGGCCTTCGTATGATAGATCATCTCCTCTAAAGTCACGGGTAGAGTGCTCTTTTGACCTTGAATGACAGAGCCGAGAGAATCTCCGACGAGGAGAATATCCACGCCCGCTGCATCCAGAATACGGCCAAAGGAGTAATCGTACGCGGTCAGCGCGGTGATTTTTTCTCCTCTTTGCTTCATCTTTATGATCTCAGGAACTGTCACTTTCGCTGGCATCATTCTGACCTCCAAAAATAAAAAAGCCTCCCGGACAAAGCCGGAAGGCCATTTTCTGGCCGAGACATGGTTCAAACCACGCCCGCGTCAGATCCTTTTTGGCGTCCGTCTCAGTCCAGTCTACCTGGATCCAAGCGGTATGTAGTGCTGCGTCCCCGAACCCATGTTATTGATTTCTTTGATCAAGTCAGCCAGATCCTTGCTGCTCGAAACGAAATCAATCTCCGAAGTATTCACCACTAAAAGAGGCGTCTCGTCGTAGTGAAAGAAAAACCGATTATAAGCCTGAGCCACATCTTTCAGATATTCGAGGGTTACGCTTTTTTCATAACTCTTATCTCTCTTTTTGATCCTTTTGTAAAGGATCTCGGGCCGGGCTTGAAGATAGACAACCAGATCAGGCTTCGGCACCCTGGGATCCAAAAGCTCGTAGAGCTGCTGATAGAGAGAGAGTTCCTCACTGCTTAGGGTTAGGGTAGCGAAGATTTTATCCTTAGCGAACAGATAATCGGCAACGGTATTCTGATTGAAGAGATCCTGCTGACTCAGCTCTCTCTGCTGTTGGTAGCGACTCAGAAGAAAAAATATCTGATTTTGGAAGGCATAAGTCTCCGGATCTTCGTAAAATTTGACCAGAAAGGGATTGTCCTCCACTTTCTCAAAGATAGAACGGGCCTGAAACTCATTGGCGATCATTTTGGCCAGGCTTGTCTTCCCCACCCCAATCGGTCCTTCGACGACTAAATATTTTTTCTTCGCGGTCATTTTGAAGGCTGAATGTACACAAACGCGCCTTCATTGTCCAGTTTATGTTATATTTACTCGATGCGCGAGTTAAGACAGAAGATCGGCCAGATGATCATGATCGGCCTCCAGGGAGAGGAACTGTCTCAGGAAGAAAAACGTCTTGTCAAGAATTTTTCCTTCGGCGGATTCATCCTCTTCAGCCACAACCTCAAAGAACCGAAGCAGATCCTATCCCTGTGCGGATCGCTCTGGAAACTCAATCAAACCCCACCGCTGATCGCCATCGACCAGGAGGGTGGAAGGGTTCACCGTTTGCCTCCACCCTTCACTCACTTTCCACCTGCGGCCGTTCTGGGTCGAACAGGAAACGCCGGCCTTGCATACAAAGCCGGTTTAGCGACAGCGCGCGAGTTATCCGCCGTGGGAATCAATCTCAACTTCGCCCCCGTGCTGGATGTCCATTCCAATCCCAACAACCCGGTCATCGGAGATCGTGCACTGAGTTCCGAGCCTGAGCAAGTGACTCAGCTCGGATGGTCCATGATCCAAGGATTAAGAGCCGGCGGAGTTATCCCTTGTGCCAAGCACTTTCCCGGACATGGGGATACGGCACAAGACTCACACCTGGAACTTCCGGTCGTAAAGAAAGATAGGGCTGCCTTAAAGTCCCTTGAGCTCCCGCCTTTCATCCATACCTGCCGAAACCAGGTAGAATCTCTGATGACCGCTCACGTCCTTTATCCCTCTTTCGATTCTGACCACCCGGCGACACTTTCCTACGCGATTGTCGCCAACCTGCTGCGCCATGAGATTGACTATGAAGGGGTGGTTTTCAGCGACGACTTGGAGATGAAGGCAATCAGCCAGAACTACTCGTTAGAAAATGCGGTCTCTCTCGCGATCCAGGCTGGGATAGATGTGCTCCTATTCTGTCACCAAAAGGAGACAGCCGTCACAGCCTTTGAGTTCCTGTACCGAGAGGCTGAGAAGAAAGAGATCAAGACAAGGGTGGAAGAGAGCTGTGAGAGAGTCCAAAAGCTCAAGCGGCGCTTTCTCAAATCCTTCACGGGCGCCCATCCGGGGGCGGTTGAAGACTCTATCAGTCTACTGGATCATCGAAAAATCGTTGACGAGATTCACGGTAGTTTATAGGCGCTGTACTCGATCAGCTTCTTGATGTCGTGCTCCAGCTCTCCCTCCCACTTCTCCACCAGCATATCTGCCGGACATTTTCCCTGAGAAAGTAAGTCGCGCAGAGGTTTTAAATAAATCGTCTCATCGTCTCCGTTCCCGTTGAGAACCCGCTGTCGCTTCAAACCCTCCCAGGCGATTTCCAACAGTTCTCTAGCGAGATCCAACAAGGTAAAACGGCGGATGCGCGCTTTCAGGGCGTAGCGGTGGGAGTCATGGTAGAGTTCCATTCTCTCATCCCAAGACCACCCTTTCACGAGATCCCATGCCGCCTGAAGACAATCGGCCTCGTAAAGTACACCCTTGATCAAGGCGGGCAGCGCCGGCATCAGCTCCGGTGGCTGGCTATCGACGCAACGAATCTCCATGTAGCGTTTGATTCTCACTTCCGGAAAGAGCGTCGTCAGATGGAGTTCCCAATCCTCAATCGTGGCGTGGTGGCCCTGGTGGCCATGAGTCAAATAGTGGCGAAACGGAATGCCAGTAAAATCGACGTAATCTCCGTTGCGGATAATGAAGTACATCGGCACATCAAGAGCATAGTCCGCATAGTGGCTGAAGCTGACGTCCGGAGCGAATGCGAAGGGCAGCATGCCGCTTCGGTCGTTGTCCGTTCGAGTCCAGATGTGTTCGCGAAAGCTCCTAAATCCGTTCAGCGTCCCCTCGGAGATCGGAGAATTAGCGAACATGGCGCCGAGGATCGGCACCAGTCCCATGGAGGTGCGGAATTTGGTCATCGCATCGTTCTCGTCTCCATAATCGATATTGGCTTGAACGGTGGCGGTCTGCTTCATCATCCGATGACCCATGGTCCCTACCTTCTGCATGTAAGGAGCCATAATCCGGTAGCGTTTCTTCGGCACCCACTCGATCTCTTCCAGACGGCTGACGGGTTGAATACCCAAGCCCAGAAAAACCACATCCAGCTTCTCCGTCACCTGCAGCAGCTCGCGAATATGCCGTGTGAATTCCGCGTGCGTGCAATGGATATCCTCGCAAGGCTCGCCGCTCAGCTCGATCTGTCCCCCAGGCTCCAAGGTGACCTGGGCCTTCTCCCTGACCAGAGCGATGATGTGGCCGTCTTCTTCCACAGGCTCCCAGCCGTGCCGCTCAACCAGCTCCTTGAGGATGAACTCGACTCCGCGCCGACCGGAGTACGGAATCGCCTTGGCGCTCCGCCGCTCGATCCCCACCTTTTCATACTCGGTTCCGACGCGCCACTTGTCGCGCGCTTTGCCTGAGTCATGAAAAAATGCCTCCAGCTCTTCTTTCTTATTGATGATGGGCATAAGCGCGAATGTTTTGATTAAAGGGAGCCGTAATCACGCCTTTCTCCGTGATGATGGCCGATATCAAGTCGTGGGTGGTGATATCGAAGGCCGGGTTTAAGATTCGCACTCCGCGCGGCGTGACGGCATGACCGAAGATATGGGAGATCTCACGTGGATTTCTCTGTTCGATAGGAACCTCTGCTCCCGATGGACACTTAAGATCAATGGATGAAGTCGGCCCAGCGACGTAAAAGGGGATGCCATGCCGGCGGGCCAGAACCGCGAGTCCATAGGTTCCGATCTTGTTGGCCACGTCACCGTTTGCAGCCACCCGATCACACCCTACGATAACGGCATCGACTTTGCCGTGCTGCATGAGGTAACCCGCCATACTGTCGGTCAGAAGCGTGACCGGGATTTTGTCTTTTTTCAGCTCCCAAGCCGTGAGACGCGACCCTTGAAGAAAGGGCCGGGTCTCGTCGACAAGAACCTCAACCTCCTTACCCGCCTCTTTCATGGCTCGGATCACGCCTAAGGCTGTGCCATAGCCGGCGGTCGCCAGCGCTCCGGCGTTGCAATGAGTCAGGATGCGGGTCGCATTTCCAAGCAGCTTAGCACCAAATTTTCCTAACAGCCGATTGGCCGCAATGTCCTCATCATAAATCTTCTGCGCCTCCTGTTTAAGAAGCTGCTTGACTGTCTCCACTCCCAGGTTTCTCTTCTCTATGTAAACCCTGCGCATGCGTTCCAGA
>VBLN01000504.1:0-491 GCA_005878685.1 Deltaproteobacteria bacterium
GAAGTTACTGCAAACATCTTTACCACGTCAAGTCAGAGAAAGCTTTGGGAGAGGATAAGATCAGGGCAGAGCGTAGAGACCGTGGAGGTCAGACTTCTACGACTCACAAACCTGCCCCTGGACATTTCGACCTTTTGAGAGTTCTCAAAACGTGGAAATGATGTCTATGATGATATCGTTTTACAGCGAGCCCAGCGTCTAGGACTCGCTTTACGAGTTCTAAATCCTGTGGCATATTTAGACGAGGTATCCACTCATGGCTAAAGAATTACTTACCGAACAGGAACTGCGTCAGCAGGCAGTTCGGGCGCTAGCCGACAAGCTTGGCGCTGTGGACGCGTTGCGCTTCCTCGCGCTGGTTTCTTGCGAGCCCTTTGATTACCAGCAGTGGCGGAAAGAGTATTTTTCGCACTTTAGCGTGGATGAGTTATTGGAGGAAGTTCGGAACCCCAACAGCAATAAAGGCATCTTAGCCCGGCCTGACTCTCCCC
>VBLN01000504.1:501-2003 GCA_005878685.1 Deltaproteobacteria bacterium
TAACTCCAAAATTCAGGCCGGCATCAAATAGATTGTCGCGAACCTATGATTATCCCCCGAGTCTATCTTTTGCATGCAGCCATAGTTGCCGCATGGCTCCTCCTTGTGCCGCCCTCTTCTTACGACCCTACGTTTGGTAAAGGAAACCGGTTCGATACGTCTCGGCCGCTCTCAGAGTGGATCAAAGTTGGGGAGTATCCGAGCCAACCGGAATGCGAGGTTCAGCGTCTGGAGATGATGAATGTTATTGCGCTCGGTAGTCCGGGCAACGATATGCCCCAGAGATTATCGATGGGACAGTGCGTCGAGAAATAGCGCAACTGACTTCGGCCGGGTCTCCCGATCCGGTCACATCTTCGATTCCGCACCATTGCCTGGACTGGGTCTTCTCCCAGCCGGGTTTATAGAGTTGGCGGAGGCTCTGCCGGTTCGACAGGCAGTCCCGCTGCCTGCCAGGCTTCCCAGCCGCCCATCAGTGCACGCGCTCGCGTCCATCCCGCTTTTTGTAGTTCCTGCGCCACACGGGCGCTCCAGAACGCGACCAGCCATGTCCGGCGTGGCACGCGGAGTTCGATGAGACGCCGAACAGCATGATCCGGTAGAACCCTGAGCGCTCCCTGGGCCTGAAGTTCGCTGCTTTCAAAATTCCGTTCGCTCCGGACATCAAGAACAAGAATCGGCGTCCCCGACTGCTGGAGCCTGCGCATCTCGGCCACCGAGATGCGCACCGTCGCGCCGTCTGTATCGTAATTTTCGAGAGCGGCGGGCGATGCCTGAACTTCCTGGGGGATACTGTTTGCGACGCCGCTCGTGATCTTCTCTTCGATCGGGAAAGCGTCGCGCCTTAGGAACATCAACGAGCCTCCGTGGAGCGCGACTGAAAGGAGCACGACGAAGCAACAGATAAAAAACAACTGCTCGGTTCCGGGCGCAGCAGCGAAGACCGGCACGAGGATCAGCAGCAGCGAACTCAGACCGCGAGGACCAAACCAGGCGATCAGGAGGCGATTCCGGTAATCCAGGCTCGTCCCGGCTAACGATACGAAAAAGGCGATAGGCCGGATAAGCAACGCGGCTATGGCGAACAGAAGTATCGGCAGGTTCAGTACCGTGAATCCACTCCATATCAGGGAACTTCCGAATAGCACGAAAGCAAACAGAAGCGCCATCTCGGCGGTCGTCTGGCCATATTCGAGAAAACAGTCGCAAAGCTCGACGTCGAGCGCGGCAATCGTCAAACCGGCGGTAAAGGCGGCGAGAAATCCGCTCCCGTGAACTGCTTCGGCTGCAGCATAGGCCGTGAACGCCACCCCTAAAGAGTAAAGCGATTCATAGTCACGCTGCACCCCGATTTTGCGCCGGATCATGTCGAGCGCGGCCAGCGCCAGCAGCCCGACGGCAATGCCGGCCCCCGGTCCCAGAAGGAAAAAATCGAGACCGATGCGCGCCCAATCGGTGCCGCTGAGGGACTCGCTCCGGCCGAGGAACGGCATCGCCACGAG
>VBLN01000157.1 GCA_005878685.1 Deltaproteobacteria bacterium
GAAAGGCAGGAGTCAAAAGGATCGTCATCACGGGAATTGTCAGCAATGACAGATGGACCCACATGATGCCCGAGAAAGAATAAATATTCAGGGCTACAGGAAGAGGGGAAAGAGTCTTCAAAGCCTGATTGATCAGTCCGACCTGCGGGTCGAGCAAAGCCATCCACCCGATGGTGACCGAGAGCGGCGGCAGAAACCACGCCATCCAGAGCGAGAATTCAATGAAGGAGCACGCCGGGATGCGGACGCGCACGAGCAGCCAGGAGATGACGAATGCCGCGAGCAAACCCACGAAGGTGCGAGTCGAAAGCAGAAAGCTAAACTTCAGAGCGTTCAAAGTCTGCGGCGCATGAAACGCCTGCCCCCAGCCGTTCAAACCCCAGGCAAACGTCTTTCCCAGCGGCGCTTCGTTGAAGCTGTTCAAGACAAGAAACAGCAGAGGCACCAGCGTGACCAATGCAACCGACACGAGAACAACGACATGGCCCATAAAGTGAATCTGCCTCAATCCGCCGGCGCGCCGGATGGAACGGAGGCGACCCTCCATCACCGCGGCCATAGCGTTGTCTCCTTCAAATGGAGCGTGACCGCCTGTCCACGGGCAAGCCTTACGGATGCGGGCATGTCGAGGACAAATTCGGATCCCGCCGCCTCGATGGCGCACTCATAATGGCCGCCGACATAGGCAACATCCTGAACCTTGCCCGGAAGCGCTTGCGCTCCGGGCGCGCCCTCACCGGTCTCGATCTCGATGTCCTCAGGACGCACGGCCAGACAAACATGACTGTCGTTCGGGATCGCCCGACTATCGCGCACCGCAATTGCGCGCTCTCCGGGCAGCTCCACGAATCTCTGCGAACTCCTCTCCGCGAGGCGCCCTTCGAACGTGATCAATCGACCCACGAAGCTTTGCACAAAGAAAGTCCCTGGAGCCTTGTAAACCTCTTCCGGCCGACCGATCTGTTCGATCCGTCCCCGATTCATGACCGCAAGGCGGTGGGACAGAGCCATCGCCTCCGATTGATCGTGCGTGACGTAAACGATGGTGATGCCAATCGACTGTTGTAGCTTTTTGAGCTCGATTCGAAGCTGCTCCCTCAACTTCGCGTCCACATTGCTCAGCGGTTCATCCAGCAAAAGCAAGTCGGGCTCATAGACCAGGCTGCGCCCGAGCGCCAAACGCTGCTGCTGTCCCCCGCTAAGCTCCGCGGGCCGGCGGTTTTCCAGTCCGGTCAGGCCGACCAGCCCAAGGACTTGTTCGGCTTTCCGCCTGATCTCTGGCCTTTTCCAACGACGCACTTCCAGGGGATAGGCGACGTTTTGGAACACCGTCATATGAGGCCAGACGGCGTACGATTGAAACACGAGCCCGATGTGGCGCTCTTCGGCCGAAACAAAAATACGGTCGCGATCGGAGACAACAACCTCCCCCTTCAAGCGAATCTCGCCGCTGTCGGGCTCTTCGAGACCGGCGAGGAGCCTAAGCGTCGTGCTTTTCCCGCATCCACTGGGGCCGAGCAGACTGAAGAACTCCCCCCGGAAAACCTCGAAGCTGACGTCGTCGACGGCGTCGACAGCTCCGTAACGTCGACAGAGCCGCTTAACTCTTAAGAGAACTTCCGCGGAGGCTTTCATCGGTCAAGCAAGCATGTCCGCTATCGGCCCAGAAGATCCTGAACCTTTGTTGCCGTCACTCCTCTTTTGGCCTGAAACTCTTCCGTGTAAGTATCCAGGTAATTGAGTCCCCGCTGGACGATCGTGTAAGGAGGAACGTGATCGGTAGGAACGTCTTTTCTCAAGGAGGGGTAGAGTTGCGGCCGATGAAGGGCTTCTTGTCCCGCCTTTGTCAGAATCCAGTTCACGAAAATTGCAGCCGCGTTGGGATGAGGCCGGCCCTTAAGCAGAGAAACCACGCTGAAGCCTCCGCTCAACGTGCCCGGAGCATCCGACAAGCTGAAGGCCTGCAAGGGAACCCCTTCTTTTTTCAGCGCTTCGATCCGGTCGGGGACTTGGGCGATGCCGACCGCATATTTCCCCTGAGCCACCCAGTCCGCAATCTGAGAGTAGCTGCGAGTCAGCGCCACATCCTGCCCTTTGAACAGGTCCACAATGAACTTTTCCCCGAACTTAACCAAAAGATAGCTGGCGACTTCTTGGCCGGCTCCTGCGCCGCGGGGATCGTAAAACGCGATTTTCCCCTTCCACTGAGGCTTGAGCAGGTCCTGCCACGTCGTCAACTGGTCGCGATTCACGAGCTTGGTGTTCACTACTACATAGCCGAAGACCCACTCGGAGGTTTGGAGAACAAACTGGCTTTCCTTGTCGATCCATTTGAGACCCTTCCCCTTGCTCGATTCCCACGCCTCGGGATTGATCACTTCCGGGAGAAGAAGTTTTGGCGGGATCGGCTCGAGCAGGTTTTTCTCCCGCAGCAGCGAAGTTCCGCCAATGACGATGTCCAAACTGTTCTTTTTTTGCTCGATCTCGGCCCGGAGCTTTTCAACCAAAAACGCAACGATTCCCGCTTGATATTCGAGCGCGATCTCAGGAAAGGCCTTCTGAAAGGCCTGCATCAGGGAGGGACGAAGCTCTGCCAGAGGTGGACCGAGCAAAGTCATCTTACCTTCCTGCTTCGCTCTGCCAACCCATTCCTCCCAGCGATCTTTTCTAGCCGCCGGCTGAGCGGCCACGCTATCTGCGAGGAAGAAGAGCCCAACCACCATGAAAAAGACCCAAACGGCTACCGAGTTCTTCGCGCATCGCCTGCGGCTGATGAAATCTTCTTTCCCAAGTCCGTAGTTCGAAAAAGTTGTAAGGCGCTTCATCTCAAGTCCAACTGAAACAAGAATCGATACAGCGCATCGCAATCAAGAGATTTCCCCTTGCAAAAACTTCATCACAATCTCATCGTGCTCTTCCGGATGTTCCCATTGAGGCCAATGAGCCGCGTCGGGGATGCATGCGTAAGCGGCCCCAGGGATGAGCGAGCTGATATATTTCCCTACCTCGGGTCCGGCTCCGGGATTCTTCTCGGTCCACAGAACCAATGTGGGTGCCTTGATTTCCTTCAGCCGCTCTGCGGGAATCCGGAAAGTCTTCGAGTCTCCGTCACCAAAGGAGTTGCCGAACACGTCTTTCAACGCTGCGCGCGTGTCGCAATCAGCGTACATCCGGTAGCGGACCTCCACGAGCTCTTCGGTGACTCGATCCGGAGAGGCCATGAGCCACTCCAGGCGCTTGCGAATCGTCTCCCGGTTGGGATTCTCAATCGCCTCCATCGAACGACGCCGCAAGAGGTTTCTCCCCTCCTCGGGCCTCTCCTCAACCTTCACCGGATCGTAAGCGATCCCTGCTGTTGTGTTCAGAATCAGCTTTCCCAGACGATCGGGGTAATGCAGCGCAACCCAGAGTCCTACCCATCCCCCCAAAGATTCACCTTCGATGTGCGCGCGCTCAACGCCCACGCTATCTAAAAGATCGACGATTTGATCCGCATACGTGGACACGGACCGTTGGTTGTAAGGCGGCTTGCCCGACAGCCCGTGCCACAGCAGATCGATCGCCATCGTGCGGTAATATTTTCCGAGCCGTGTCACGTTGCGGCTGTAGGCCTCCGCATGCCCGCCGACGCCATGAATGAGAACGAGCAATTCGCCCTCGCCGACCTCGATGGCCCGCGTCTTGAATTGCTTGCCGTAAAAACGAACCTGGCTGCCTAAAAGATCGACCCACATCGTGTCCATGAGAACTCCTTAGGATTTTCGCCAGTCCACCGCAACGCTCCGCTCGCAGCCGACTCAGGGGCCACCTCGCGCCAGCGCATCGGGCGACCAGTAGGCAAAGCCTAATCCGGTAACGGCATGGTGAGCGGCAATATAATCGACGACAGTCGCCGGCGCGCCGCCGCAGGCGCCCGCGACCACGATCCAGCTTCGGATCTCACCGGTCCCGCCCCTTAAGCTGTCGGAATCAAATTCAAAAAGATGGCACAGCGACTCGCCATCTCCCGATCGCAGCTTCTCAAGCACCCACCGGTCCAAAGCGGTATCGATCCATCCTGCGCGCGGGCCTCTCGGGTCATGCGAGAGTCCGCCAGAGGCCATGAGCGCGACCTTTTCGGGTCGACCTTTGAGCGCTTGAGCGATAGACCGGCCCAGCTCGTAGCAGCGCCGCCCGCTCGGCATCGGTGGAAAATAGGCGTTGACATGCAAAGGAATGATGGGGACATCCAACTTCGGTGTGACCTTCACCACAGGTCGCGTAAAGGCATGGCCAATTCCCCTTGCCGGTTTTCCAAGCGGTTTGAGTTCTCGACTCTCAGAGATTTCGAATCCCTTACGACTCAACGAATCAAAAAGATAATGGGCCAATGCGGCATGACAGCGAAGCGTAATATGGTTTTGATCCTCCCGCTCGTCGATCAGCGAGATGTTGACCGAGCCGTGAACCTCGGCGCAGGTAAAAAGGCAAAAAGCGGGCATGTTCGCTTCCGTGAAAACTTCGCCTTGGTCGTCGCCTACAACCAAGAGAGCGTCGGGTCGGTAGGCTTCGAGCTGGCTTCTCAAAACGCCAAAGCCTTTGGCGATTCGTTCGATATAGCCCCGGAGAACTTCCGGCGTCTCGCTTTCGATCTGCGGCGGCTGAGGAACCCCAGTGGTAAGCACCCGATGAATCGGAGCCCAATGCTCCAGGCCGCGGAACATGGAAGGGGCATGAGAAGTGGCCAGACCCAATCCTAACATCTCTTCTCTCCTTTTATGATCCTCAGGTCACAGCAGCGCTATTTGAAGGATCGTCATCTCGACAAAAATCTACCGGCTCCGCCTTTTTGCTGGAGCCGCGTCCAGCCCTTCTGCACCTCCCGAGCACGCTCGTGGCAATGCGTCCGCCATGCTGTGAGACCAACGTCCGGGCGGAACAACCGCTCCCGCTGCCAGCCGCCCTCTTCCGAATAAAAAGGCTCCATGAGCCGAACCATCCAGGCATCCTGCCCGTTGAATTGCACGTGCGCCAACCACCTCCACCAAAGCCAATAGGCCAAACGAAACCTCCAGGCGGCCAGCCCCGAGGTCCATCTCACCGAAAACTGGAAATACCGGTGGTGAGACTCATCTACCGGCACATACCACTCGAAATGGACAATGCTCGGGCTCGGAAACGGATTTACCCGCAAGTAGCCGGGGAGGCGAAGCTGTGTCTTTGTCGGCCCCCTGCTTCGAGGCTTCCTCCACCAATGACGCGCGTCTCCCGGCCAAAAGCCTAGTCCGGGGTAATCAGACTGCATCACCGAAGGCCCCTGGCTGTAGCCCACCCACGGCCCCTGGATCTCGGGCACGATATCGGTCTTGAACGCTGGAAATCTCCGGAAGAACATGAGCCAAGAAT
>VBLN01000173.1:0-5589 GCA_005878685.1 Deltaproteobacteria bacterium
AAGCGCTTGTGGCTGAATATTTCACGGTTGGGTGGAATGTTATTGAAGGGATCATAGCCATTGCCGCGGGGATTCTGGCCGGCTCCATAGCCTTGATCGGCTTCGGTTTGGATAGCTATATCGAGGTAGCCTCAGGTTTAGTTTTGATCTGGAGACTACGCAAGCATGGGTTCAGCAACGATGAAGAAGAGGAGGCAGCAGAGAAAAAGGCTGTTTTCTTTGTTGGAGTTACGTTCTTGCTATTGGCCTTGTATGTTACCTATGAATCTGGAAAGAAACTGTTTTTGCAGGAACAGCCGGATGAAAGCCTAATTGGAATTATCCTGGCGATTGTCTCTTTAGTGGTCATGCCGCTCCTGGCTCTTTAGAAGAAACGAATAGCGACGGAAATTAACAGCCGCGCTCTAAGAGCGGATGCACTGGAAACGCTCGCCTGTTCCTATCTCTCCTTGACTTTAGTCTTGGGTCTTGGGGCCAATGCCCTTTTCGGTTGGTGGTGGGCAGATCCAGTTGCAGCCTTGGCCATGGTCTATTTCCTTATTAAGGAGGGATGGGAAGCGGTGACAGAGAGTTAGTTAAGAAAGGCTGGTTGACTTTTATTAATGAACGAGGGAGGATTACGTCAATGAAGCGGAAATCGGCTAGCTTAACCGTCCTTAGCTTAGCGCTTCTCTATTTGTTAGGGGCTTTCTGTTTCAGCGTTGCCGCTCCGAGTACGTCAATCGCTTCGACATTTCCACCTTGTTCAGAGACCCGTTCAGTGCCAGGCATGTTTCCTTGCGAGCATCCTAGTTTTTTTTGCGGATTAACTGCTGCTGATAATAGTGCGATACTTTCCTCGGTACAAACCCGTGACTCTTCCAGCAAGGCCCAAACGGCGGTCGTAGGGATAGCTGTTAGTAGCTCACCTGATGCGGCCACGTTGGGTCTTAGTTACAAGACTAGTATCTTATTCGGATCTCCACAAAAAGTTCCTATCCACATCTTAAATTCCGTCCTTAGTCTCTGATTCTTCTTCGGCAATAAGTCCCTCTACTCTGTTGTTCCCCGTTCCTCTTTTGGGGGAGCAGTGTAATTTTTCTACGAACGTCGTAGGCGAATTGTGATTAGCAAAGTTATTTTTTTAAAGGAGGAAAATTGAAATGAGGAAGATAATTTCTGTCGGGTTACTGTCTCTTTTAATTCTGTCAGGTGTTGCGTTGGCCCAGCAGTCCGGAGAGCAGGGAAAGAGCTCCTCAATGAAGGACATGATGCCGGAGATGATGAAGGGAGAAAAGAATAGCGAAAGGGGTATGGAAGGAATGATGGGGATGATGAAGATGATGGAACAGTGCGGCGCGATGGCGGAGCAGTGCTGTTCGACAAGCGATACTGGAAAGTCAGAGCGTAGCGAGAGCAACTAGGTTGTCGAGCGGCCCGGCTTCGAATTGATGCTTGCTGACTCGAAGAGGGCTTTCATGAACAGGCGATTACCCGCGGGAGTTTGGCTGTGGGGCGGTCTTTTTCTTGTCCTGGCCGCGGCGGTTGCCGCCCCATGGCTCTTGCCTAGGAAAATTGAGCTCCCGCCTGCCTCCGAGAGCTACTACAAGGCGCTGCGGATCGAACGACCGGACAAGACGGTCGTTGCGCCGGATTTCACACTCGAAGATCTTTCGAGGAAGAGCGTCAGTCTTAGAAACGTGAGGGGCAAGGTGGTCTTTCTCAATTTTTGGGCGACCTGGTGCGTACCTTGCCGCGAAGAGATGCCGGCGATGGAGAGACTTCATCGGGAACTTAAAGGCGAAGGGTTAGAGGTCATAGCCGTCAATTATAGAGAAACCGAAAAGGAGATTGCGCCGTTTCTGAAGGAACTGGGACTCACTTTTACAGCGCTCTTGGATCCCGACGGAAGGGTTTCAGAAGAGTACGGTGTCTGGTCGCTTCCACTCTCTTATTTTGTCAACCGCAAGGGGGAGTTTGTGGGAAAGGCCGTCGGATCTAGGGATTGGACCAGCCAAGAAACCAAGATCTTCTTTCGACAACTCTTGGCTAAAAAGTCGTCGTAAGGACTGAATATGATGATGGACGGAATGGGAATGATGATCTGGGGGGTCTTTAGTTTCCTTTTAGGCCTGGTACTCGTCTTCCTTTTTATTGTAGCTGTTGTGGCTGCGGTGAAATGGGTGTGGGGTCAAAGAACTCCCTTTATTCAGAGGAATGGAGAGGACGCTTTGGAGATTCTTAAAAAGCGCTACGCCAAAGGCGAGATTAACAAAGAGGAGTTTGACAGGATCAGAAAAGATATCCAATAGGCTTCAAAATGAGAACGATTGAACGAGTCTTGTCCTGCGTTTTTGCGCTTGGTGTTCTTGTGAGCCTGTATTTAGCCGATAATGTGAGTAGGGCAGCAGAGGCAGACATTGCGGTCGGCGAAAAAATTTACCGAGAGAACTGCGCCGCATGTCACGGGGAAAGGGGCGACGGAAAGGGACCGGAGGCCGGAAGACTAGGGAACAAGCCGAGAGACTTTACCGCCGGCATCTACAAATTTCGCTCGACTCCTTCAGGTTCACTGCCGCTAAGCGAGGATATTCTGAGAACCATCTCTAAAGGTGTGAGAGGAACAAGCATGCTGGCCCAGCTTCATCTATCACAGGAAGAGAGGTCGGCGGTCGTGCAGTATTTAAAAACCTTCTCGCCGCGGTTCAAAAAGCAAAAACCGGGACCATCCATTTCCGTGCCTCCCAAACCGCGTGAGGATAAAGAACTCGTCACCCAGGGCGAGAGTGTCTATAGAGATGCGGGCTGCGCATCATGCCATGGATCGGACGGAAAGGGAGATGGCCCTTCCGCCGAGGGGCTTAAGGATTATTGGAGTTTTCCCATTGGACCTACCGACTTGACTCTTAAGCCATTCAAGTCCGGCCCTGACCCGGAGGACCTTTACCGCACGCTAAGCACCGGTCTCGACGGCACTCCCATGCCCTCTTACGCTGATTCCCTTACACCGAAAGAGCGCTGGAGCCTTGTGTTTTACATCCTTTCCATCGCTACGCACGAGCGGCCGAGAGGAATGATGGGTTTGGTCGGCGAAGAAACCCAGGGAATGATGATCGATATGCGAGCGGCGATGGCAGGCATGATGGGAGGTCGGGGAATGATGGGTAAAGGTGGCGGTATGATGGATAGAGACATGAAAGAGATGATGAAAGACATGAAGGGAAGATAATTCAAAGCGCGGAGGTTCTATGAAAATGCGAACTTATTATTTGTGGCCGTTGGTGGGAATGGTTTGGTTTTGGGACGGAAGTCCAGCGCTAGGTCAAGGAGACCATCAGGGAAATCATGAAAAGGACGCAGCGGGTTTCGAGCACGTCCATGCGCTGGCCATGGATGCCGAAGGGCGAACTTTATTCTTGGGCGCCCACACAGGTCTTTTTCGCAGCGATGATGAGGGGCATTCCTGGAAAAAGGTGGCGCTCTCGCCAAAGCAGTCCGGCTTCGACGTGATGGGAGTGACCCCCGACCCGAGAAACGCGAAGACGATTTACCTCGCCACCCACGAGGCCGGCGTCTTCAAGAGCACCGATGGAGGAACAACGTGGAAAGAGATCAACACGGGTCTCGGAGGGCCTGATATCCATGGCCTCGCTATTGACCCGAATGTTCCGTCAAAGCTTCATGCAGCAGTCAGGGAGAAAGGGGAGGGAATCTACCGGACCACTGACGGCGGAGGAAAGTGGACTCGTGTGGATGATGGGCCTGGAGGAGAGGTCAAGGTTCTGACTTCAGTTAACATTTCCACAGGGATGGGCGGCACGGCTGAGGGACTGCAACGCAGCCCAGACTTTTCTGAGGGTGGAGACTGGTGGGCGGTCTGCCCACTAATCAAACAGTGAACGGCTTCGCAGTGGACCCTCTAAATCCGAAAATCATGTACGTTGCCATGCGGGACGGGCTTTTCAAGAGCGCGGATGCCGGTCAGACATGGAAACCCTTAGGACAGGAGCTTAAAAATCTGGCAGCGGTTACCGTGAATCCAAAGAAGGTGAATGAGACCTATGCGGCAACCGCGCAAGGAATCATATTTAAAAGCAGTGATAGCGGAACAAAATGGGAAAGGCAATAATGGTTAAGTCGTTTAGAGAGGCTATTTGACTAAAAAGGAGACTTTATGGTGGACGAAAATATAGAGGCTCGGCAAGTACCAGCCTCTCAGGAGGTTGGAACTGGAGAGCAGACGGAGGGTTGCTCAATTGAAAAAAGAGGCTGGCTGAAAGGACCGCTCGGGATGGCGATCTGCTGCGGGGGACCTCTTCTTCTTGTGGCCGCAATCTCACTTTTCGGCGTGTCTCTGGGAACGATCGCGAGCGGGGCTCTGAGTCTTGCGGCGGTTCTGGCCTGTCCCGTGGGAATGTATCTCATGATGCGGATGATGATGAACAAGAAGTAGGCTGATGTGGGGAAAAATCACCGTCTATAGGCAGCCGGGCTAAGTGTTCTGTGGTAAGACGAAGGAGTTCCTTCACAAAGAGGTTTTGTCTTTGAGGATAGAGATATTACCGGAGTTTGCCTAATTTATTTCACACAGGAGAGAAATCATGAAGAAGCTTTTTGTTGTCTTTGCAATTGCCGGTGCCGCGGCGCTTCCCGCGAGCGCTGCCCTCTCGCAGCAGAAGGGAACACGTCCTGTGCAGGGAGGCGGCATGATGTGTCCGATGATGGGCATGGGAGGAATGGGGATGATGGGAGGAATGATGGGTGATATGGGCGGCGACCCCAAGATGATGGGGCGGATGATGGAGATGCGCGGCGAAATGATGATGAAGATAGGCGAGGTGATGATGAAGTACGGGAAACAGATGCAAAAGGGAGAGATGAAGTAGCTTCCCGTTCCCATATCGTCTGAACGGTAGTGAATCTTACATCTCGGGAAATATCCGAGAAGTATAACCGGTTTGCGCGCTGGTACGATTGGGTTGAGGGGATTCCCGATCTGCTGGGGGTGAGGAAGCTTCGCGGGAGACTGTTGCGGCGTGCATCAGGGAAAGTTCTCGAAGTTGCCGTCGGAACGGGAAAGAACCTGCGCTATTATCCTCAAGATTGCCGGATCATCGCCGTGGACGTCAGCAGGGAGATGTTAAACGTCGCCCGAAAACGTGCAACGAAATTATCCATGGACGTTTCGTTCTCATTGACCGACGCGGAGGCTCTTGCTTTTGCCCACGATAGCTTTGACACTGTAGTCTCCTCTCTGGCGACGTGCACGTTTCCAAACCCCGTAGTCGCGCTTCAAGAGATGGCCCGGGTTTGCCGAACCGACGGGAAGATCCTTCTCTTAGAGCATGGCCGAAGCGACCGTGAATGGTTTGGTCGTTTGCAGGATCGCCGGGCAGATCGCCACGCGAAACAGCTCGGTTGCCATTGGAATAGAGAGCCGCTGGAAATCGTGCGCGAAGCAGGTTTGACAGTGGTTGCCGCATGGCGTACTTTTCTTGGAATTTTTCATTTGATCCAAGCGAAGCCGTAAAAAAGGTTTCGTGCGCGTCTTTAGAGTTAGAAAGGAAAAAAGAAAATGGATAGAACGTATGAGGAGATTCGGATTCCAAT
>VBLN01000173.1:5707-15007 GCA_005878685.1 Deltaproteobacteria bacterium
GTTGATGTGCGCGAAGCCTACCGCTTCGCGATCGCTAACAGAAATGTTCTGAGCTACATTCCCTGCTATTGTGGCTGCCTGGCCGATGGACACACGAGCAACGCCTCGTGCTATCTTAAAGACTTTTCGACACCGGGGAATTTAGTTTTTGACCGAATGAGTCTCAACTGAGAGATCTGCATCGGCATCACGCGTGACGTGATGAAAATGATGGATCAAGGCAAAAGTCTCAAGCAAATGCGAGCGCAGATTGAAAAGACCTACAGCAAATATGGACCGCCTACGCCAACACCGCCAGTGCCCTGATCTCCGCGTCAACATATGAAGTCTGCGGCCAGTAGAAGCGAAGGTGAGCGGATATGATTGATCCGGTCTGCGGCATGAAGGTTGAACCGAACACAGCCGCAGCAAAGTACGAGTACAACGGCGACACTTATCTTTTTTGCAGCGTTCACTGCCTGGAAAAATTCAAAGAAGCACCGGCCAAGTACTTGACAGCTGCGCCCGACTACCAGAAAAGCGAAGAACATAACGCTCATGCGGGCGCGGTCTACACCTGCCCGATGGATTCGGACGTCCGCCAGTCACAGCCGGGCGCTTGCCCCAAGTGCGGCATGGCGCTCGAGCCTATGGTGGCAGCAGCTCCGTCGGTGAAGACCGAGTATGTCTGTCCCATGCATCCGGAGATTGTCAGGCAGGAGCCGGGCTCCTGTCCCATCTGTGGCATGGCGCTCGAACCTAGGACTGTAACACTCGCGGAAGAAGTCAATCCTGAGCTCGTGGCAATGACGCGACGTTTCTGGGTTGGCTTGGCATTGAGCGCGCCGATTGTTTTTCTCGCCATGTCCGAGTTCATTCCTGGTCAGCCGATTCAGCGCGCGGTTTCTCCCCAGCTCCTCAATTGGGTCCAACTCGTGATTGCCTCTCCGGTCGTTCTCTGGGGGGGATGGCCCTTCTTCCAGCGCGGTTGGGCGTCGGTCGTCAACCGCAGCCTGAATATGTTCACCCTTATAGCCATCGGCGTCGGCACCGCCTACGCCTATAGTCTTGTCGCGACTCTCCTGCCGGAATTCTTTCCCGACTCTTTTCGCGGTCACGGAGGCGAAGTAGGGGTCTACTTCGATGCGGCCGCCGTCATCACCACTTTGGTGCTGATGGGTCAGGTGCTCGAGCTGCGCGCCCGCAGCCGCACGAGCAGCGCCATCAAAGCCTTACTGGGACTGGCCCCCAAGACTGCCCGCTTGATTCGCGACGATGGCAGAGAAGAGGATGTTCCTTTGGAGCGGGTTAAGCCAGGCGATCGTCTGCGAGTCCGCCCCGGAGAAAAAGTTCCCGTGGACGGCGTGGTCCTTGAAGGTTCGACGTCTGTGGACGAGTCCATGGTTACCGGCGAGCCGATTCCAGTTGAAAAGACCAAGGGCGACAAAGTCACGGGCGGCACGGTGAACGGTACCGGCAGTTTCGTGATGAGAGCTGAGCGCGTCGGGAGCGATACGCTCCTTGCCCAGATCGTCCGCATGGTGAGCGAAGCTCAACGCAGCCGAGCGCCGATTCAAAAGCTCGCCGACGTCGTATCCGGTTACTTTGTTCCAGCGGTGGTCCTGATTGCAGTCGTCACCTTTATCGCCTGGAGCACTTTCGGCCCCGAGCCGCGTATGGCTTACGCCCTCCTCAACGCTGTCGCAGTGCTCATCATCGCCTGCCCGTGCGCGTTGGGTTTAGCGACTCCGATGTCCATTATGGTTGGGACGGGACGCGGCGCCACGGCCGGAGTCCTGATTAAAAACGCCGAGGCCCTGGAGGTTTTAGAGAAGGTGGACACCTTGATCGTGGACAAAACTGGAACGCTTACCGAGGGCAAGCCGCAGCTGACATCGATAGTGTCAGTCAACGAGGGGGAGGAGTCGGAGCTTCTCCGATTGGCCGCGAGCCTTGAACGCGCCAGTGAGCATCCTCTGGCCGCGGCGATTCTATCGGCCGCGCGACAAAGAGGGCTGGGACTCTCGGACGCTGGGAACTTTCAGTCTGTAACCGGGAAAGGGATTGTCGGAGTTGTAGATGGAAAGAGGGTCGCTCTCGGCAATCAAAAGTTGCTCGATGATCTGGGCCTAAGCTCGAACGGACTAAAAGATCTAGCCGAGAAATTGCGGCAGGATGGACAGACAGTGATGTTTGTCGTGATTGGAGATAGCGTCGCGGGACTGCTGGGCGTGGCAGACCCTATCAAGCAGTCCACTCCAGAAGCGATTCGTATGCTGCACGACGATGGCATCCGTATCGTCATGCTGACCGGAGACAGCCGTACAACTGCCGAGGCCGTGGCCAGGAATCTCGGCATCGATGAATTTCAGGCAGAGGTCTTGCCCGAGCAAAAGGGAGAGATAGTCAAGCGCCTGCAAGCCAGTGGGCACGTGGTAGCGATGGCCGGCGACGGCATTAACGATGCGCCGGCGCTGGCGCAGGCTCAAGTGGGCATCGCCATGGGCACGGGCACCGACGTGGCGATGGAGAGCGCTGGGGTCACATTGGTCAAGGGTGACTTGCGCGGGATTGCAAAGGCCCGTCGGCTCAGTCGCGGGACGATGCATAACATCCGCCAGAATCTTTTCTTTGCCTTCGTCTACAACGTGTTGGGAGTGCCGGTTGCGGCGGGAGTGCTCTATCCGTTCTTCGGACTGCTTTTAAGCCCTGTCATCGCCAGCGCCGCCATGACCTTCAGCTCCGTTTCTGTCGTAAGCAACGCGCTGCGGCTCAACAAGCTGGAGCTTTGATACTTTTTGGCAGAAAAGACACCAGACTCCCTGCACGATTAGGCAGTGTCTCGAAACCACTACGCGGCCGTCATCACCGTCGCCTTCTCCCGCCGTAACCGAAAAATCGCTTGCCGCCTGAGTGTCCGCCGTGCGCAATGGGCTGGGCTTTCTCGTCCAACAGGCGTGTGTATTTGTAGGCAAAACCTTCCAGTTTCACGCGTGGAATTTTCTGACCGATGAACCGCTCGATCGTGGCGATCTCCTGGAGGTCCTCGGCGATCACGATGGTGAACGCGTCGCCCACGCTTTGCGCGCGGCCCGTGCGACCGATGCGATGGACGTAGTCCTCGGGATGATGGGGCACGTCGAAGTTGATGACGTGGCTGATCTGCTCGACGTCGATCCCGCGCGCGGCGATGTCGGTGGCAACCATCACTTCGTAGCGACCGCTGCGGAAACCGCTCAGCGCCTGCTCACGCTCTCGCTGGGTGCGGTTGGAGTGGAGTACCGCGACGGCATGGCCTTGCTGATGGAGCTTGCGCGCGACGCGGTCGGCACCGTGTTTGGTGCGGCAGAAGATAAGCACCTGGTCGTAGTCGGTGCGCCTGAGGAGTTCCTCTAAGAGTTCCTGCTTCTGGTCGTTTGCCACGGGATACAGCGCATGCGTCACTGTCTCGGCAGGCGAACGGCGCTGGCCGATCTCGACGATCTCTGCATTACGCAACGCCCATTTGCAGAGCTGCTCGATCTCGGGCGGGATGGTGGCGGAAAACAGCATCGTCTGACGCTCGCGAGGACAACGTTCGACGATGCGGCGCACATCGGGCAGAAACCCCATGTCGAGCATCCGATCCGCTTCGTCCAGGACGAGGATTTCGATCCGGTTAAGCCTAACCATGCCGCGTTGCATCTGATCGAGCAAGCGACCCGGCGTCGCCACGAGGATGTCGACGCCCTGACGTAGCGCCTGGTCTTGTCGGCCATAACCCGTCCCTCCGAAGAGGACCGCGGCGCGCAGGTTGGTGAAGCGCGCGTAGTCGTGGATGGCGGTTTCGACCTGGGCGGCGAGTTCGCGAGTTGGTTCGAGCACAAGCGCCCGCAACGCACCGTGCTGGTTCCCGTCTGGGCGGAGCCTATAAGGTCGCCCCCCGACATCAAGGTCGGGATAGCGCGAAGCTGGATCGGAGTGGGGTCGGTGTAGCCGGCAGCGCGAACGCCTTCGAGCACTCTGGGCGAGAGACCGAGTTTGGAAAATGGCATGGCGTTTTCTCAGGGGTCTGAGAACGGATTTAGGGTTTCCGTTTTATTTACTCCCGTATAGCGTATTTATAAAGCCGCTGCGGTCGAGTTCGGTGAGCGGTCCAGAGTCGATAAACTCGGCCGGCTTGTGCTGACCGAAGCGCGGGTTGACCTCCACGAGGTGACTGATCACGGCTTGCACCGCGCTCTCGGAGGCGTAAGGCTTGGTGGGCACATCAGAAGCGTAGTTCCAGGATTCTTCTAAAGCCTCGCGGTCGTTAGTGCCGAAGAATTTTGCGAGGATGCGGAAGGTCTCCTGCTTTCGCAGATTGGGGTTCTCTTTGATGAACGATCTCCGCGCGGTCAAGCTGGAGCCCTGGTACTCGACCTTAAGCTCGGAGAGGTTCACGAGGAAGTTCATGCCTGCCTTTCGCGCGAAGAGCGTGCTCGGCGGCGTAAGCATGGTGGCGCTGATCCTGTGCGAATCGAGCGCCGTCCACATGACTTCGTTGCTTCCGACATAGAGAAACTTGACGTCTCTATCCGGATCCAGTCCCAGATGACGCAGCGCGACTCGGGCGTTTTTCTCATAGGCATCGCCGGGTCGCTGAAGTCCGACGATCTTCCCCCGCAAGTCATTGCCGTTAGAAATCTCGGGTCGCGCAACGAGATACATAGAAGCGTAGCGGGTGAATCCCGCCAACATTACTAGGTCTCGGTACTGGACGGCCGCAGGGAGAAGGAGAAAAGCCGACATGATCGAGAATTCCACGTCGCCGGAAACCAGGGTCATCGGCGCGACATTCCCGGCCGTCCTCACAACCTCCACCTGAATCCCTTCCTCGCGGAAGAATCCGGCCTCTTTGGTCACATAAGGGATCGAGTGCACTACCGCGCGCGCTGCATAGCCGATGCGAATGCGCTCTTTCTCCGGTCTTCCTTGAGCCAGAGCGACGGAATGGACAATCGATAAGATTAGGAGAACTATCGCGGCCCTCTCGTTCACGATCATTCCCCGTCTCGACTACTGCCTCGGGGGCGCCCTGTCAAGAGCCGTCAGCTTTCAGCCTGAGAATGGTTTGCTGGAAGCTGATGGCTGATAGCCGAAGGTCAGCTTTCGCCCAGTCCCCGCGCCGCAGACACGGAGGGAGAGACCTCTGCGCGAGTCACCTCTTTTTCCATCTCTTCTTTGAGGGCGTTGAGTTGAGGACTAAGCTCTACGGGATAAATTGCCGGGTTTCGGATGGCCTTGATCTTTTTGTCCAGACGCGCGAATTCTTCGAGAAAGCTTCCTTTGATCTCCTTAAGAGTCGGAGAGGGCTCTCGAAGCTTCCCTCCTTGCATGACGTTTTTTAGTAACGGCTCGCCTCCCGGCAGAGCTTCATCTCGTAGGGCGATGACATCCCTCCCCAGATAGCCGCGGCGATCCAGAAATCGAAAAGCCTGCTTCTTCCCGGGCCATGAGACTTTGCCGGTGCTGAGCTTGAGAACGGATCGGCCGTTGTGCTCGACGATCTTGTAGGCGATGTCGAACCATGGGGCATCGCCCGAGACGCCCATTTTGGTCCCGACTCCGTAGCTGTCGTAAGGAGCGTTGGCCTCCGAGAGCTGTTCCAACTCGTATTCGTCGATTCCGCCGCTGCCGACGATCTTGACCTCGGCGAATCCCGCCTCGTCGAGAATTTTTCGCACTTCGCGCGCGAGCGCCGCGAGATCTCCGCTATCGATCCGCACCCCACGCAGCCTCTTGCCGTCGGCCGCCATCTCGCGCGCGATCTCCACCGCCTTACGGGCGCCTGCAAGCGTATCGTAAGTATCGATGAGCAGGGTCGAGTTTTCTGGAAAGCTGGCGACGAAGCCGCGGAAGGCGTCGATCTCATGCTCGAAGCTTAAAATAAAGGAGTGGGCCATCGTTCCAACCCCGGGGATGCCGTATCTTTTACCAGCCAGCACATTGCTCGTGGCATCGAATCCGGCCAGATAGCTCGCGCGAGCGACTTTCATCCCTGCGTCCATTCCATGAGTCCGCCGCAGCGAGAAGTCCACGACGGATTTTCCTTGAGCGGCATAGACACAGCGAGCCGCCTTGGTCGCGATGAGCGTTTGCAGATTGATCTGGTTGATAATAAAGGTCTCGACGATCTGAGCCTCGATGATCGGGGCGGTGACTTCCAGGATCGGCTCGTCTTTGAAGAAAGGACGACCCTCCGGAATAGCCCAGACTTCGCCTGTGAAGCGTAAGCCTTTGAGAAAGTCGAGAAATTCATCGGTGAAGATTTTCGTCGACCTCAGATAGTCAATGTCATCGGGGCCAAAGGCAAAGTTCTGTAGAAAGTCGAGGACATCTTTTAGGCCGGCGGAAATGAAGAACCCTCGGTTGGGAGGATAGGAGCGGATGAAGAGGCTGAAGGTGGCGGCTTCAAATTTCCTGTTTTGAAAGTAGCTCTGGGCCATGGTTAGCTGGTAGAGGTCGGTGAGCAGCGCCAGATTGTTGTGCGACTCCACGATGGATCCCTGTTTGAGAAAGCTATCGTGAGTTTAGTGTAAATATGACACTAAGTAAAGGGAAGCGAGAGGCAACTATTGATTTTACCGTAGGCTTTTGTTAAGCAGATTACAGAAGACAGTCTAACGGCAGAAACAGGAGAGATTGACATGTTCAATGAGAAACTTGAGCTTAAAGACTTTGAGAAGCAGGATCCGGAGTACCAGGATCTTCTTCGCCGCGTTTTAGCCATCCAGGCCGATTGCGAGATCGGCGGCCCCAATCTCTACGTGAAAGATATTTTGCCTAATGCCCCGACGAAGGTGGATCAGCTCATCGTCGCCCGGACGGCCGCTGAGGAGATGGACCACTACAGAAAAATGGCCAAGTGCGCGGGGGACATCGGTGTTGATGTCTCCTATGTCCTCAGTTGGCCCAATCAGAAGCGCTACGTCGAAGCCTTCCGTGGACAGATTACCACGTGGGAGGATTTTGCGGTCTTTGGATTTCTCATCGACCGCGTTGGGCGCTACCAGCTGGAAGAGTTTATCGGCGCCTCGTATCAGCCTCTGGCCCGCATCGTGGAAGATCCTCAAGTGATCCGAGAAGAGGAAGGCCACATTGACTTTGGCACCAACAAGGCGGCGGAATTCGCGGCGAAGGGTGGGGAAGCCAAAGAAAGGATTCAGGGGGCTGTGGATCGCTGGTACGCGAAAGGGCTCGATATGTTCGGCCGGTCAGAGTCAAAACGCTCGGAGCGCTATATGTACTGGGGATTAAAACGTCGCACCAACGGGGAGGCGCGGCGGCAATACACGGAGGAAGTTAACGGTCTGCTCAAACAAATGGGTCTTCAGATACCGGATCCCAACAAAGGCCGTCTGTATACTTGATCGTAGAGCGAAGAAATGGAAGCAGCACCTAATACCGAGGCTCTCGACGAGCAGTTTAAGGAGTTTATCCAAGCGCTGCAGAGCGCAGTGAGCCGCGCCATGCCCCACGTCAAGGACGATCCAAAGATCGTGGACAAGGCGATTGAGGACTGCAAGGAGATTCTGGACGTCGTGATGGAGGGGAACGTCTCCGAGTGGTTTAAATAGCCAGCGGCCCTGCTTCCAGTCAGCCCAACCACTCAATGGAGTCGCGATTTGTGAGGCGCTCTCAAAATGAGGGCGCCTTTGTTATTCTTAGTCTAACTCGTCAACGGTATCGGTCCGAGGGGATAGAAGAGTGAACATCATCGTCTGCGCGAAGGTCATTCCCTCCACCACCTCCGTCACCATTGAAATCGATCCCACCACCAAACGCATGGTGCGCAAAGGCGTGCCGCACGAGTTGGATCCGGCCGCCGCGAGCGCTGTGGAAGAGGGGCTGCGGCTCGTCGAGAAACACGGCGGCGCGGTGACGGTACTGACCATGGGGATCAGCGATGTGACTGTGGGCATCCGAAATGCCCTGGCGATGGGAGCGAGTTCTGCGATTCACATTCTCGATGATGCCTTGGCCGGCTCCGACACATTGGGTACGGCGAAGGCTTTGGCCGCCGCCATTAAGAAAGAGCCCTTCGATCTGGTGATCTGCGCCACACAGCGATAACTACTCCGGCATTGTTGCTGGCCAGGTCGCCCACCTGTTGGGCATTGTTCCGCTCACGTTCGCCAAAGAGATCGCGGTCGATGGGAAGAAAATCAAGATCAAGCGGCAAAGTGAAAGTGGTTACGATGTCGTCGAAACCGAACTCCCTGCGTTGGTGAGTACGACCAGCGGTATTAATGAGCCCCGTTATCCCCAACTCAAAGGGATTATGGCGGCGAAGAAAAAGGAGATTAAAAAATATACCGCTGTGGACTTGGGTCTCGGAGCGGACCAGGTCGGTGCCTCGGGCGCGCGAGAAAAGGTATTGACGGTCGGAAGACCGCCGGCCCGTCAGGCGGGTAAAAAAATCACGGACGAGGGCGAAGGCGGAAAACAAATCGCTGACTTTCTAGCGGAGTTAAAAATTATATAGTTTTTAATTTTGAGCTTTTAGTTTGAATAATTCAAAACTCAGCACTCAAAACTAAAAACTTAGTTGCGTATGGCGGATCTGATCTGGGTCTATGGCGAGGTGGTCGATGAAAAGGTCACGCCGACCACGCTCGAAATGCTGACGAAGGCCTCCGAAGTAGGGACGGCAGAGGCAGTTCTGCTCGGGCCGGCTCCGGAGGATGCCGTTTCAACCCTCGCCCAATATGGGGCGAGCAAGATCTATCGCTCGGCAGATCTGCTCTTCCGCGACTATCTGACTCTTCCCGCGCTGGACGTGGTTGCTGGCTTGATTCAGAAACACAAGCCCGCCGTGGCGCTCTTCGCTTCGAGCTACGCCGGCCGGGACTTGGCGGCGGGGCTGAGCGCCAGGCTCGATTGCGGGGCTATCGCTGACGTCGGCGATTTTGCTTTGAAAGATGGCTCTGTGGAAGCCACGATCCCCGCGCTTGGAGGCAGCTATCAGAACACCA
This sequence comes from Deltaproteobacteria bacterium, assembly GCA_005878685.1. Taxonomy (GTDB): domain Bacteria; phylum Desulfobacterota; class Binatia; order UBA9968; family UBA9968; genus DP-36. Next base: position 14,683 of record VBLN01000173.1, read on the forward strand.
GCACATTGGTCAGTTCGGGAACGAAGATATTGCTCGTTCGGCCCAAATCGTTCGAGGCAAAGCCGCATCCGCAAACAGCGGCCGTTGAAGAGATCGCCGCCTCTTCTGATCCCGCGGTCCGTAAGGCTCATCTAGCCGATCGCGTAACGGTGAAGCCGGAAGGACCCCAACTTGAAGGTGCCAATATTGTTGTCTCCGGGGGGCGGGGGCTAAAGGCGGCCGAACATTTCGACATGCTTCGCCAATTGGCAGAGCTGCTGGGCGGCGCCGTTGGCGCGACGCGGGCGGCGGTGGATGCGGGCTGGGTGCCCTATGCGATGCAGGT
>VBLN01000173.1:15061-23082 GCA_005878685.1 Deltaproteobacteria bacterium
GGGTATGAAGAGCTCCAATACGATCATCGCGATTAATAAAGATCCGGAAGCGCCGATCTTTCAATTTGCCGATCTCGGCGTGGTCGGCGACGTCTTTCAGGTCCTGCCGCGGCTCATCGAAGAAATCAAGAAGCGCAAGGGACGTTGACTCGCGTTAGCGGATCGTGTGAAGTGATATCAACGCTCAGAAAGAGGGAAGCTTATGCATAATGGGAAAGATCCTAAACTGTTCCGGCTCCGCACGCAGCTTCTCAGCAAGGGGAGAAGCGATTACACCTTAGCCAGCACCGATAACATGACGATCAGGATCAAGTGCTATGCGCAGGGCGGAGAAAATGCCCTTCATACTCATCTGGACCAGGACCATTCCTTTATTGTCTTGGACGGCGCGGCAAGGTTCGTTGGCAAAGAGGGCGAGATCGGAGTGCTCAAAAGAAACGAGGGAATCATGCTGCCCAAAGGGGCTTATTATAGATTCGAGAGCTGCGGCGATACTCCTCTGGTTCTGCTGCGCGTGGCGGCCCACACCGATGGGCTGAAAGTAGGCCGGATCAATCCGGAGGGCAAGCCTCTACCTGCAAACTCCGCCGAGAACAAACATCAAGAAGGGGTTCCTATGGAAGGGCGCTTCTACGAGTAGAACTAACAGGCTGACCAGCCTGCCCATGGGGTTTCTAACATCCGGTTGATGCGCGTTTGCCTAACTACTACTGCCAGCCGATGACGTCGTAGCCCTTTTCGCGCAAGCAGCGATTCACGTAACTTTTGTAGACCCGGCTCGGGCCAATCTGTTTGGCCGTGCCGCGAACGGCGCCTGCGGTCCCGCCTGTCGCACTGCCAATGGCTGCGCCGAGTCCGGCTCCACGACCGCTCACCGCGCCTCCGGCAGCGCCGACAGCAGCCCCGCCAACGGTGCCGATGGCAGTGTTCTTGGCAATGTCCTTCCCTGCTGTGCTCTCGACATATTGGCTCGATAGGTCGCGGCAGGTCGCTATGTCGCTATCCGCCTGCGCTTGGCCGACGCGCTGCAAGTGGGCATTGGGATATAAAACTGGACTCTGGACTGTGGAACAGGCAATGAGTCCCATCATCGTAATCAGTGTTGCTAAATTTTTCCCGTCTCTGGCTGACATAACGCCGCGCCTAAAAATTAGACGAACTAGCGTACAACTGGTTTACAGGATTCTATTTGCCGGCAGCTTCTTTATAGTAACTCGTGTCGTAGTATCGCTCCAAAGAATTGCCCAGCGGTAGCTTGAAGCCAAACTGGACCCTCAGATCGAGGACGTTTTGAAGTCCGGCAAGATTCAGTGATCCGGTCGGTGAAAGCTCGTCTACGCTTTCGGTCGCCGCCTGGCGATTCAGTTTCAATTCCTCGGCCACAAGTTTGAGCGCCTCTTCACGGTTTGCAGGGTTCTTAACCCAGCGAACGCCGGCGAGCCAGGCGCGGAGGAATCTCACGAGATCTTCGCGATGGCTCTGAGTCCACGCGCGGTTGACCGCGAGGACTCTTCCGGGGTAGTCCGGCAGCAGCTCACGATGGTCGGTGAGCCGCTTAAAGCCGGCCGCTTCCGCTTTAGCGTCAAAGGGGGTACCCAGGATTCCGGCAAAGGTCTCTCCCCGCATCATAGATTCTAGCCGCTTGTCCGTAGCCCCCGCAGCAACCAATTCGTAATCGCCGCGCTCGAGGTCCAGTCCGTGGGCCAGCAGGATGCGGCGCAGCACAAGGGCGTAGGCGGTATCCACCGCATCCGCAGCGAGCTTCTTGCCTTTGAGGTCGCTCCAGTTCTTGATCTCAGGACGAACCAGCACGGGGAGCACGATACTTTCCGAACCCTGGGCCACGGCTACAATCTCCGCTCCTTCCTTGCCCGACCAGGCGAGAACATTGTCAAAGGAGCCCGTAATAAGATTGTAGAGACCTTTACTCACACCGCGCATCTGGTCGGTGGAACTGGGCGTGGTGGTGATTTTTACATCGATCCCCTCGTTAGCAAAAAATCTGCGCGCGCGGGCCGCCACCATCGCGGCGTCGATTCTAAAGACATTCAGCTCTATCTTGCCGGGCTCCTTCTGCTGGGCCATGACCGCTCCCGCGAGCGGCACCATGAGGCTCGCGATCGTGAGCAGACTTAAAACCTTCGTTTCCATCTACTATCCTTTCAGCGCTGTTTTTTATTCAACAGGCTTTTATCTTAGGAGCGAAATATGTCTACCTGGAGCCGCGTTACTCTATAGGTTGAACTGTGATCAGGTTTGTGGTGCCGGGCCGGTGCAGAGGCAGACCAGCCGTGATGGCAACGAGATCACCCCTTTTGACAAATCCCAGGGAGAGGGCCTTCTTCTGTGCTAGCCGCACCATCGCGTCGGTGCTCCGGTATGAAGGAATCAGGACAGGATGGACACCCCAGACTAAACAGAGTGTCTTGACCGTCTGCGGTTCCGGACTGATCGCGATGAGTGGCTGAGCCGGTCTGTAACGGGCGATCATTCTCACTGTGCTGCCGGAGCTGGTGGGAATAAGAAAGGCTTTGACTTGAAGGTCACGCGCCAGCGAGACGGCGGCGTGGCTGATTGCTTCAGGAACGCTCTTTTTGATCCCCTCAAACTGAGACCTTGGCTCCAGTATTTTCTCCGTCTCCGTAGCAACCTGGGCCATGGTCTTCACTGCCTGGATGGGATAGCTGCCAACGGCCGACTCTTCCGAGAGCATCAGCGCGTCGGTGCCATCCAAGACCGCATTGGCGATGTCGGCGACCTCGGCTCGCGACGGCCGCGGATTTTGCACCATCGATCGCAGCATCTGGGTAGCGGTGATGACCGGCTTTCCCAGACGATTCGCCTTGCGGATCATCATCTTCTGGAGTGCGGGGATTCTCTCCGGCGCGATCTCCAATCCGAGGTCTCCTCGCGCCACCATGATGGCGTCGACCTCTTCAAGGATGGAATCAATATGATCCAGCGCCTCGTGCTTCTCGATCTTGGCGATGATCGGGATGTGAGCACCCTTTTTTTTGATCTCTCGACGGGCATCGAGGATATCTTCGTGACCCCGGACAAAAGAGAGGGCCACCAGATCCACTCCCTGCTCAATGCCGAAGGCCAGGTCACGCCTGTCTCTCGACGTGAGCGATGGAAGATCCAAGCTGCCCTGCGGGAAGTGGATTCCTTTGTGCGAACTCAGCACGCCACCAACCATGATCTTACAAGCGACTTCCTCTGGTTTAAGGCTCACGGCTTCAAGCTCGATCTCTCCATCGCCGAGCAGAATGCGATCGCCTTTTTTGATCAGTCGGTGGAGCCGCCGGTAGTTGACGGAGACGATCTGACCGTTGCCGAAAATCTTACGGGTTGTGAGCACGAAGCGGCGGCCGGTCTGCAGGCGGGCTCGATCTCCCTCGATGGGGCCCACGCGAATCTTGGGGCCCTGGAGGTCCTGTAAGATGGCGACAGGTCTCCGGAGTCTCTGCGCCAGCCGACGGATTCTCTTGATGATCCTTGCGTGAAAGGCATAGTCTCCGTGACTAAAGTTCAGCCGGGCAACGTCCATTCCCGCTTGAATGAGCCCTTTTAAGACGGTTTCCGATTGGCTCGCGGGGCCAATAGTGCAGACAATCTTGGTTCGACGCATCGTTTGCTAATTTACATGAGTGGACTGAGGAATGAAAACGGAGGAGGAAAAGGTTCCGTTCCCTAACCCTTGACCGTCCGTTTAAGCCGCGGGTCCAAGAGATCTCTGATCGCATCCCCGAGCAGGTTGATGCTCAGGACAGTCAAGAAAATGCATAGACCGGGAAAAAGCGCCAGCCACCACGCCGTGCTGATATAGCTGCGACTGTCAGCCAGCATCGTCCCCCAGGTGGGAATCTCGGGCGGCACCCCGAGTCCGAGGAAACTGAGGCTCGCCTCTGCGATGATGGCCGAGGCCATGGAAAAAGTGCCGATGACGAGAGAGATCTGGACCAGATTGGGAAGAAGGTGACGGCGGATGATGCGTTGATTGCTGGCTCCGAGAGCGCGGGTTGCGGTTACAAAGTCACGGCTCTTAAGCGACAGGGCTTGACCCCGCACGACGCGGCAATATTGAATCCATCGTTGAGCGACGAGCGCCAGAATTAAATTGAATAGTCCCTGACCCAAAAACGCGAGGATCGTGATCGCCAACAGCAGCGGAGGAAAAGCCCAGACGACTTCGACCAGCTTCTGGATGGTAAAATCGATTTTGCCGCCGAAATAGCCCGAGATCGCGCCCAGCGTGACTCCGACAAATCCGGAGATGACCACGACAGCGAACGCAACCAGCAGGGAGACGCGTGCGCCGTAGATGATGCGGCTTAGGATATCGCGGCCGAGGCTGTCGGTCCCGAGGAAGTGGGCGCCGTCGAACCATTGGGGTTCTTTGAGAGTAGCTTCAAGCACCTGCTTGCCCGGATCGTACGGCGCGATCCAGGGGCTCAAGGTCCCGATAACGATGAGAGCGCAAACGATCAGCCCGCCCACGACGGCTTTTGCCTGCATCCACGGATGCTGGCCTGCCCATGAACCCCGCTTCGCTTGGGCGAAATGACCGGTCGCGGCGCTAGTGCCGTTCCAACTTTTTTTTGCTAGCTTCATTGGTCTCTGCGGTCAGCCGTTTTCGCAGATACTGTTTCCCTCTGCCCGTCTTGAGATATCGTTCCCGGCGTATGGCGTCATCCCGATGCCGACACGCTTCGTAGTAGATGAGTTGAAGGGGACGTCTGTGCCGAGTGGAGCCGACATCCCCGGCCGTATGCTCTGCAAATCGAGTTCTCAGATCCCGAGTTACACCTGTATACCACTGTCCATCCTTTTCGCTGTACAACACATACGTATAGTACATAGGCAACCCTAGGCGGAGGAAGTTGGAACGGTACTAGTAGCGTATTCTGGGATCGACGAGGGCATAAAGGGCGTCAATAATGAGATTGATGGTTACGAAAGCGACGGTGTACATGAGCACGAGCCCCGTCACCAACGGGTAATCTCGGGCCGTGACGCCGGTGATCAGCAGGCTGCCGATTCCAGGCCAAGCAAAGACCGTCTCCACGATAATAGAGCCGCTCAGCAATGTTCCCAGCTCCAGTCCCACGACCGTGATGATCGGAATCAGCGCGTTGGTGACGACGTGGTGCCATAGAACGACCTGCTCTCCGAGTCCCTTGGCTCGAGCCGTGATGATGTATTCTTCGTTAGAGGCCTCCAGAACCGATGAGCGCGTGACTCGCATCAGGATGCCGACCATATTGGTGCCAAGCGCCAGAGCCGGCATCACGACGTGCAGAAAGGCGTCTTTGAGCGCGATCCAGTTTCCTTGCAGCACACTGTCCAGGAAGTAGAAGCCCGTCTGCGTGCTGCGCCCCGAGGATGGAAGGACATGGAAATTTCCCGCGAGCAACAGGATCAGCATGATGCCCAGCCAAAAGTTGGGCATGCTGATCCCAAAGAGGCCGAGACTCGTCCCGAGGTTATCAATCCACGAGTTGGGCCGGGCGCCGGCCCAAACCCCGAGTGGAACGGCGAGGGAGACCGCGATCAGGATTGAGAAGAGCGCCAGTTCGATCGTAGCCGGCAACCTTTGCGCAATGACCTCTCTCACCGGCGCCGAGAAGCGAAAAGACTTGCCGAAATCGCCGGTGGCGGCAGAGAGGACGAATTTGACGTACTGGACGTGAACCGGTTGATCTAATCCCCAGCGCCTCTTCGCCTCCGCGAGATCAGCCCCCGTGGTCTCTTGGCCAAGGAGCATCGTCGTTGGGTCGCCGGGAGCCGCGTGGAGCAACACAAAGACAAGCAGAGTGATCAGGAGGAGCACCGGCAGCGTGCCGAAAAGCCGTTGGAGCAAGTAGGCCGTGACAGTGTCTCCTTTGTCTCCGCGCTCACTTTGCAGGCGCGGTGCAACGGACCTCTACCCTATTTGAGCACTCGGATGTCTTCCCCGAAGANNNNGTAGATCATCTTGTGACGCCACATGAAGCAGGCGGGCGCATCCTCAGTGATGAGGCTCATCGCTTCAGAGAGGACTTTTTTTCGCTTGGCCGGCTCGAAGGTTTGGCGCTCCGCAGCTAGGAGCTTGTCCAGCTTGGGATTCGAGTAGCCGATCCGAGGCGAGCCACCGGTTTCGAAGTACTGGGAGAGGGCCACGCTTGGATCCACAACGGATCCCCGGCCCATATAATAGAAGGGAATCTTGCCGGCCTGGACATTGGACCAGAGCGTGGCCCACTCGGGCGTGAGGAGCTTGGCGCGGAAGCCCGCGCCGTTGAGCATCTGCACGATCGCCTCGTTGATCTGCTTATCTAAGGTATAGCGGCCGACCGGAGTCTGAAGTTCGGCGTCCACGCCGTTGGGATATCCCGCTTGAGCCAGAAGCTTGCGCGCCTTGTCAGGGTTGTAATCGTACTTGGGCTTCAGGTTTGGATCATAACCGTACTGACCCGGACCGATCGGACCATCGAGGCGCGTGGCGAGGCCCTGGAGCAGACTATTGATGATTGTCAAAGGGCGGCTTGGGCTGCATCGCTAGGAACATAATTTCGACCGAATCTACAGTGGTCGCTTTCGCGTTGGGATCGCCTTCGACCCGCTTACGCAGGTGCGGCGGGATGAACTGCGCGATCTTGATCTCGCCGTTCAACAGCGCGGTTACTCTTTGCTCCTCCTCGCGCATGACTCGAAAGATGAGTTCATCCGGAGCCTGCTTCAGCTGTTTCATTCCCGGATAGTCTAGATTTTTTGTGATCACGAAGCGCTGGCCCGGGATCAGCTCCTTAAACTTGTAAGGTCCGGCGCCGATGGGATATTTCCGGTCCGCCACTTCGGGCCCATACTTCTCGTACAACGTTCTGTTGGTGATGATGAAACGGTCGAAGAGATACTCGAGCAAAGGAGCGGTCGGCTCCTTGGTGGTAAAGCGAACGGTGTATTTATCGATTGCGGAAGCCGAAGCGATAGGGGCGATATTCTGCGTCTGTTTGCTTTGGGGATCCTTCCTCACTCGATTGAAGGAGTGGACGACGTCGTCAGCCGTGAGGGGCGAGCCATCGTGCCAGCGAGCGTCCTTGCGCAGGTGGAAAATCCAGGTGTTCGGATCTTTGACTTCCCACCGTTCGGCCAGCATCCCGCCATATTCGCCCTTGTCGAAATCAAAGGTGCCGAGACAGCCCATGACCTGGCACCAAATGCCGTAAAGCAGGGAGACGCTGTCGCCGTATGGGTTGAAAGTCTCCATGGTCTCGGTGACGCCGATGGCCACTCGGCTTTGCGCATTTAAACCCGGGCTTGTGACGACGAGCAAAGCGAGGAGGAGCGAAACGACAAAAAGAGCTTTACTGCAGTACCTCTTCATAGAGCCTCCGTTGCATCGGAATCGATGCATCGAGATGAAGATCCTTCGTTGAATGGCCCAGTTCTAGTCCTCCGCTCTCTCGCCTGTCAAGGCCTCGATGCGGTCTCTGCACGATTGCCCTTTTCACAAAGCAGGGGTTCAGGCTATAAAGAGAGAATTTCGCTGCAAACCGCCAACCAGGAAGGGAGTTTTCGATTCGCGTCTTTCGCGCTCTGCTCCACAGAAACTACGCGCTGTTTTTGTTCTGCGATTTTTTTTCCTCTATTGGTCAATTCATTCAGGAGGTCGCCCTCTATTGGATCGCCTATGAGATCACGGACTCCGCCATGGCTCTGGGGGTTTTGGGCTTATGCGAAGCCACGCCTCGTCTGGTCCTGAGCGCGATCGGAGGCGCCTTAGTGGACCGCTACAATCGTTTGCGGCTGGTCATCCTCATCCAATTTTTCACGGCCGTACCGATCTTTATCTTCATCGGGTTGTACCTCGCCGGCGTTTTGGAATTCTGGCACATCCTTACGCTTCAGATCGTGACTTCTGTGGTTCGCAGCATTAACCCGTCGGCTTCACAATCGCTCATACGAGAGCTGGTTCCGGACCAAGAGCTTATGAGCGGCGTTGCTCTTTTCTCGATCGAGTTCAATTTCGCTCGTATCGT
>VBLN01000174.1:0-3763 GCA_005878685.1 Deltaproteobacteria bacterium
AAGCCTATCTTCGGCGCCATCATTCGCCGGTCCTCTGGCGGGTGATCTACATTGCCTGCACGGTTCTGATCTCTTCATATATCTTCTTCGATGTGCTTGATCTCGACGGCTCCAACTTTGGATCGAGGCAGTATCCAGTCAAGGGTAATGTCTCACTAGTAAAAGACCTCGAAGAGGTCGAGCGCAGCTCGCTTCCGAAGTCGCTCGAGGCTTCGGAGGACAGTTCTCACCGCTTTACTGCCAACCGAGGAGAACTGGTTTCTTTCCGCAGCATGGAAGAAGTAAGAAAGTCGCGGCTCGAGTCGACTCGCGATCACGGTTATCGGGTGGCTTTGCCGCGTTCCTCCGTCCCCGACCCTTTTCCTTCAGCTTAACTTAATCCCCGTCTGACGTTCCTTCGCTCAAGAGCGGCGAAGAGTTGCAGTCTCAGGAGGACTGCGTCGTGTAAAGGATCAGAAGGCACCAGTCCGATGGCACAGGTCGTATTAGAAAAGCTGAGCAAGGCTTTCGGTGGAGTTGACGCGGTGAAGGACGCGTCGCTTATCGTTCAAGACAGAGAGTTCATGGTCTTGGTGGGACCTTCTGGCTGTGGAAAATCTACTACGCTCCGAATGATCGCTGGACTCGAAGAGATCACGTCGGGAAAAATCTTCATCGGCGAGCGTTTGGTGAATGAGCTGCCTCCCAGAGACCGCGACATCGCCATGGTCTTTCAAAATTATGCCCTGTATCCACATAAGACTGTATTTCAGAATATGGCCTTTGGTCTCAAAATGAGGAAGTTTCCGCGAGGAGAGATCGAAAAGCGAGTTCGAGAGGCAGCCGAGATATTGGGGATTCAGGACCTTCTCGAGCGAAAACCGCGACAGCTCTCCGGAGGTCAACGGCAACGCGTGGCGGTAGGGCGCGCTATTGTTCGTCACCCACGGGTTTTCCTTTTCGATGAGCCCCTTTCTAATCTCGATGCCAAGCTCAGAGTTCAGATGCGGGTGGAGCTCAAGCGATTGCACGATCGCCTCCAATCGACGGTGATTTACGTAACCCATGACCAGGTGGAGGCCATGACCCTGGGAGACCGGATTGCGGGGATGAAGGATGGCAGCATCCAGCAGATCGGCGAACCCTTAGAGGTTTACTCGCGGCCGCGGAACAAGTTTGTAGCGGGCTTCATTGGCTCGCCGGCCATGAATTTTATCGATGCCTCCATGGCGGAGGTCCACGGGGAGCTCTACGCCGAGACTAACGGGATTCGCGTGACTATTCCTGCGGATCGATCTCGCCGCCTGGCATCATACAGGGCGCAGAAGGTCACTCTTGGTATCCGCCCCGAAGACCTCCATGAGGCTCATCCGGGGAGCTCCGGTAAAGTATCCTTTGAGACCGTGGTCGAGGTAGTGGAGCCACTTGGCTCAGAAATTCTTTTGGACGTGCGCGTGGGCCAGCAGTCATTGGTCGCCCGAGTGAACTCTTCGTGCCGCGCCAGGCATCACGAAAAGATTCGGCTTGCCTTTGTTCCTGAACGGATCCACTTCTTCGATCCGCAGACAGAACAGGCGATCATCTAATTTCGTTTGGTGCCGGACTCGGCGTTCTGAAGCGCGGGCGATATTCTAGGCGGGTTATATACAGAATTTGTTCGGAAATTCGGAGATGCGTCTACAAATATAGAGGAGTAAAAGAGGGCCGCTTGGGCCCGAAAGGAGTAGAGTCATGGCTGATAAAGCATCCAGCAAGGGAGGAATCACACGTCGCGATTTCGTTAGAATGGCCGGAGTCGCCACAGGAATGGCCGCTGTCGGGGCCGGCATCGAGGATATCTTATCCTCACGCCGCGCTCCAGCTTTTGCGCAGGAAAGGTCACTCCATTTTCTGCTTTGGAAAAACTTTTCTCCGCCGGCAGACGTGGAGATCCTGCGCCAGGGGGAGGAGTGGGGCAAACAGAGCAAAGTCAATGTCAAGATCGAACAGATCAATGCCAATGATCTCCCTGCCAGAGCCGCCGCGGCCATCGAGAGCAAACAAGGGCCGGATATCATTCAGTTCTTTCACAACTGGCAGAACCAATACGCAGATGCGCTGGTCGACGTCACAGATATCTGCACGGCGCTCGAGTCCAAGTACGGCGGCTATATCGACTACGCCAAGACTCATGCGATGCTCAACGGAAGATTCAATGCCATCCCGCACACGGTCGTCCCGAATATTTACGTCGTGCGCGCCTCGTACATGAAGGCCGCGGGCACCACGCAGTGGCCCAAGACATGGGAGGAGCTGCGACGCGAGGGGAAAAAGTGGAAGGCCAAGGGACATCCGATCGGCCAGACAGTCGGCCACACCTTCGGAGATGCAGTTGACTTCACCTATCCTTATCTCTGGAGCTTCGGCGTCGCCGAACGGGACGAGAAGGGCCGCGTCGTCATAGCCAGCAAGCAAGCCCTCGAGGCCATGAAGTTCTTTAAGGCGCTATGGGACGATGCGATGGATCCGGCGGGCGCGGGGTGGGACGACTCCAGCAACAACCGCGCCTTCCTATCGGGCGCGATTACCGCAACCAACAATGCCCCCAGCATCTATCTCACGGCTTCGAATCAGGTCATCCTGGACGAAAAAGGCGTGCCGCTCGTGAACGACATCCTGCACGTTCCGAACCCTGCGGGCCCAGCGGGTGTCTTCCACTACCATTATAGCCAACAGCTCGCGATCCCCAATTATTCAAAGAATGCAGAACCAGCCAAAGAGTTTCTCCGTTGGCTGATGGATAAAGAGCAATTGACGAAATATCTCCGTCGCGCGCAGGCCTATCACGCTGCGGCGCTGAAGGCTTACCTGAAGGACGCCATGTGGGATATGTTTCCAGCTCTCAAGCCCTTCCGGGATCATATTCTTGAGGGGCGCCATGTCGGCTGGAAGGGAAGCGCAGACGCCAATGCGGCGCGAGTTGTGCAGAATTATGTCCTCATCGACATGCTGGCCAATGTGGCAACGGGGAAGATGGCTCCGGAAGAGTCGTTGAAGTGGGGCGAGGCGCAGCTCAAATCCATCTATGGTGGGTAATGGGGCTGAGATCCTGCCCGTAGATCGGCATGAGTCAAGAATCGCACATTGAACAGCTAACAGTGGGCTGGACCAAAGCCAGGTACAACGCCGCTCTGGCTCTATTGGAGCGACCCAGTGTGCTTGGTTATCTCCTCATGGCGCCAGCCGCTTTCATTATTTTCTTCTTTGTGGCCTATCCGTTCGTCTGGGGCGTCTGGATGAGCCTAACCAATAAGCAGATCGGAATGCCTTGGTCTCAGGTGAAGTTTACCGGCTTGAAAAACTATGTAGATCTGGTGACGAAGGACGGGGTCTTTTGGACGACCGTTTGGAACAGTTTCGTATACACGGGGATCGCAACAGTCATCAAATGGGTCCTCGGCATTTGGCTTGCGGTCTTGCTCAACCGGATGGTCCGGCTTCAGCGGATGGTGCGGGCAGCCGTGCTCCTGCCGTGGATCATCCCAACTGTGCTTAGCACCATCGCCTTTCTCTGGATTTTCGACCCTGACTTCAGCGTTATCAATTGGACGATCAGGCGTTTTTACAGTTGGATAGGGTGGGGATATGTGAAAGGGCCGCTCTGGCTTGGGGATCCCACCCTGGCCTTGGCCTCGGTTACCTTCGTAAACATTTGGCGGGGCACGCCCTTCTATGCGATCTCATTCCTCGCCGGTCTCCAGACGATCAGCCCAGAGCTTTACGAGGCCGCCGCGATCGATGGCGC
>VBLN01000174.1:3824-6605 GCA_005878685.1 Deltaproteobacteria bacterium
TTCCATCGTTGTGACCTTCTCCGACTTTCAGATCGTCTATGTCCTCACCCGAGGGGGTCCTGCGAATAGTACGCACCTCTTTGCCACCTACGCCTACCAGGTGGCGATGGTCGGGTCGCGTTTGGGTCTCGGGGCGGCCATTTCGCTTTTCATGTTTCCGGTACTCGCCCTGGTGATCGTCTTCCAGCTCGTTTACCTCCGGCGGGAGCAGGCGTAATATGGCGCGCGTCGCAGTCGGCGAGACATTCGCAAAACGGCTGGTCGTCTATCATCTGCCTCTTTTCTTTTTTGTTCTCTTTGCGCTGTTCCCCTTTTACTGGATGTTCGTAACCTCAATCAAATCGACGCACGAAACCTACAACCGCGAGGTCAACCCGTATATTCCCGTCGCGTGTGCAACAGCTGTTGTCGAACAGGTGCGCTCGCTGAACTTCGACGGATCGGCGCTGATGGAAAATTGCTTCTACCATTGGCGGACGCTGCTTAGGGATACGCTGTTCATCCGTTGGCTGGAGAACACACTCCTCGTCGCGATCGTTTCTACGTTCATCTCGCTCTTCGCAGGGATCACGTCGGCTTATGCATTGGCGCGGCTCAACTTCCGAGGCGCGGACACGTTCGGGGTCCTCATCTTCATCACCTATCTAGTGCCACCCACGCTGCTCTTCATCCCGCTCTCGGACGTGATTGGGGACCTCCCTTTCTTCCACTTGAACCTGCTGAACTCGCCGTGGGCGCTGATTGTTGCCTATCCGACTTTCTTGGTTCCCTTCTGCACATGGCTTCTGACGGGCTATTTCCGAACCATTCCGAAGGAGTTGGAAGAGGCGGCTATGATCGATGGGGCGACCCGGATCCAGGCGATGATCCGGATCATTCTTCCCCTGGCATTACCGGGGGTGTTATCGGCGGGGATGTTCGCGTTTACGCTATCGGCGAATGAGTTTCTCTATGCACTGATATTCATCTATGATGCCGCCAACAAGACCGTGCCAGTAGGAGTCGTCAGCGAGTTGATCAAGGGCGATGTTTTTTACTGGGGAGAGCTGATGTCAGGCGCCTTGTTGGGCTCAGTCCCGGTGGCCTTGATCTATTCGTTTTTCGTCGAACACTATGTAGCGGGAATGACCGGCGCGGTTAAAGGTTGATGGGGGGGATCACGTGAAAGCACCGACACGCTTATATACAAGGCTCTTGAGGATGCTAGCCGTCTTGGCCTTGGCGGTTGGGCTTGGCGCCTGCGGGGGCGACAAAAAACAGGAACAAAAAGCGCAAGCGCCAAGAGTGGCGCCCACTCCGAGCGGTGAGGCCTCGATCTCAGGCACCATTGCGTTAGACCCAGCCTTAAAAGACCAAGTGGGCAAGGCGCCACTGCTGATGATCATCGCTTCGACGTCGCCGGAATCGGGCAAGCCTGCGTTGGTGGTCAAGAGAGAAGCTGATGCGAGTTTTCCTTACGACTACAAGCTCACGGCCGAAGATATCACCCTCGTAGGTTCATCGTTCCAGGGTAAGATGTACGTAACTGCGCGGATCGATCCCGCCGGGATGGTGGGTCCGCCGCGGCCAGGGACATTCGAGGGAGCTTATCCGGGTAACCCCGTGCCTGTGGGCTCCAGCAAAGTCGATATCGTGATCAATAAATCCTATTGAGGGTCCCACTCGTTTGTCTCTTCTCACGGAGCTCTAACTTCTTTCTCTTTCCCCAAAGATGGCTACCTGCTATCGGTCTCCACGCAAGTCCAATCTTCTGGATAGACCAGATGAGGCCATCATTGCGAGCCCGCGTGGTCATCGTTGCCGGCGTTCTCGCTGCTTTCGTCACCCGGGGATGGGCAATCGAGCAACCAGTTCGGCTCGAGACAAAGACCGGTCCTCTTCAGGGAAGTCTCGATTTGCCGAACGGCACTCCTCCTTTTCCCGTCGTCCTAATCATCGCTGGATCTGGCCCAACCGATCGGGACGGTAACCAAGCGCTGATGAAGAATGACAGTCTAAAGCTTCTGGGCCAGGCGTTGGCCTCTAAGGGAATCGCGGCGCTGCGCAATGACAAGCGTGGGATTGCAGAGAGCGCGGCTGCTGCGCCCCGAGAGGAGGAGCTCCGTTTTGAAACATACGTCGACGACGCGCTCCAGTGGGTCACTTGGCTCCGTCGGGATCCCCGCTTCTTGCGCATCGGGCTCATCGGTCACAGCGAGGGGTCGCTGATCGGCATGCTTGCCGCGAAGCAGGCGAAGATAGACGCGCTCGTTTCCATCGCCGGGGCCGGCCGACCTGCGCCCGCGCTGATTCGAGAGCAACTTGCCACCAAACTCCCACCGAGCCTGAAGGCAAGCAGCGACCGGATTCTGGACGAACTCGTCGCCGGCCGAACCGTGACGGACGTACCGAAGGACCTCATGGCGCTCTACCGCCCCAGTCTGCAGCCGTACCTGATCTCTTGGTTCAAGTATGATCCCGCGCGGGAAATTGTCGCACTTGAGGTCCCGATGCTCATCGTGCAAGGGACCACTGACCTGCAAATTTCGGTTAACGATGCGAAGCGGCTGGCCGCAGCGAAGAACGACGCTAAGCTCCGCCTGATCGATGGCATGAATCACGTCCTCAAGCACGCCACCTTGCCGGCGGAACAGCAGGCGGCCTACACCGATCCCTCGCTCCCGATCGAAGCCCACGCCGTGGAGGAGATCACGGCATTCTTGACCGCGAACATCGCAACGGCGGCGGAACGCTAAGCTGTTAGTTTTGCGAATAAACTGAATTCTTTTTCCGGAAAATTTG
>VBLN01000174.1:6645-11997 GCA_005878685.1 Deltaproteobacteria bacterium
GACTTTGGGTTTCTGGGCCTCAAGGCTTACCCGTGATAGGCACGAGCGACGGCTCCGCCTATTTCAGCTCACCTAATAGTTATGCCTTCAATGGGACTTGAGCTGTGGAACCAAGCAAATACGAGCTAAAAAACGGTCCCGTTCTTCTGATCCGCGAGGCCGTGGTTCAAGATGCACGTGCTATTCTCGATTACCTCGAACAAATGAGTGGAGAGTCCGACTTTCTGACCTTCGGCCCCGGCGAGTTCGAGCTCACCGAAGCAGAAGAAGAGGATTTCTTACGCAAATATCGGGATTCGGACAACCAACTCTATATACTCGGGCTGATAGACGATACGATTGTTAGCACTTTGATCTTTTCAGCGGGTCGTCGCCGTCGCGTTCGACACAGCGGCGAGTTCAGCATGTCGGTGCGAAAACACTATTGGGGGCTTGGAATTGGCTCATTGATGCTCGACACCCTCATCGGGTGGGCGAGGGCAACGGAAATTGTGAAGAAGATCAATCTGCGTGTCCGGACAGATAATCAGCATGCGATTCACCTGTATGAACGCAAAGGTTTCGTTAAGGAAGGCACGATCCGTAAAGAGATCTTTTTGGACGGTACTTACTTCGACCAGCACTGGATGGGCCTAGAATTGTGACGAAACACGGCATAACCATCGGATGACCGGAGCGGAAACTGCGGCCGGCTCGCTTCGCTCGACGACGCCAATCCCCGCTCGGTGATCCTTAACGTCATACATCTTAAAGGAATGCTGATCATTCGATCTGCCCGCATTGATGACGCTGCGACACTCTGCGCTGCTGAGCAGGCGATTGCAGAAACGCCCGGCCGGCTCATATCGAGACCTGAAGAACTGCGGCTAGAAGCTTTCGTATCGTTGATTGAAAAACTCAGTGGCGGCGCCGGGTGCTATCTAGTTGCTGAGGATAACGGAGCTTGTGTCGGGCATGCGCTTCTAAACCCGATGGAGCTTATTGCGCTCGCGCACGTGTATCGGCTTACTATTGTCGTTCACCCGGGACATAGCGGGAAAGGCATCGGGACCGCCTTGATGCGGTCTATTTGCGAGTGGGCTACGTGCTCGCCCCAAGTGCATAAAATCGAGCTGTTGGTTCGCTCAACAAACGAACGCGCGTTATCACTGTACAGAAAATTCGGTTTCGTTGAAGAGGGCCGCTTGCGCGACCACGTTCGGTTACCGGATGGCTCGTATATCGACGAAGTCTCGATGGGATGGTTTCCAGTGCGAGCCGATGCCTAACATCGCTTAAACAGCAAGCAAGGGCTCCAGCCGCTCACGTTCAAATGCTTTATGCCTACGGAACCTGAACACTTTTCCCTTCGACCGGCCACACTCGACGATTTCGAGCAGCTGTTCAATATTCATCGAGCGGCGCTTGGAGAGTACATCGCGGCGACGTGGGGGTGGGACGATGAGTGGCAGCGCGACTTCTTCCAGAAAAACTTCAAACCTGAGGTACGATCGGTCATCGAGATTCGAGGGCGGATGATCGGGTTTGTCGACGTGACCGAACAGGATGGAGGCATTTATCTGGAGAACATCGAGATCGCGCCTCTATATCAGGGGCGCGGCATCGGAACTCGAATGATCCAGGACTTGCTTGCCCGAGCATACGGCAGAGGAGTAATCCTCAAACTTCAAGTATTGAAGGTCAATCATCGCGCCCGGGCACTATACGAGCGACTGGGATTTCAGCGCGTAGGCGACACGGAAACCCACTTTCTAATGGAACACCGTAGCAAGACGCCCGAGCTCGCGAACTCATAGACAAAATCCGCGCCCTGGAATCTCTTCCGACCGTCCGTGACCTCAAGGCTCTTCTGAGAAGGGGCCAAAAACCCGATAGGACTGTGGCATATATTTTTAGACAGCCATGCGATGAAGGCGTCATTCGAGCTCAGCCGGCCGAAGTTCCATGTGCGCCCGCGTCCGAGCCTTGGATTTTGGCCGCGACCATTTTGGGGTCGAGCATGGCCTTCATCGACGGCACAGTCGTCAACGTAGCGCTACCCGCGTTGCAGAAGAGCCTCAACGCGACGGTCTTTGATGTGCAATGGGTGATTGAATCCTACGCACTCTTTCTCGCTGCATTGCTTTTGGTTGGAGGATCGATGGGTGACCGCTTCGGCAGACGACGTACCTTCTGCTCAGGCGTCGCTTTCTTCGCGCTCGCTTCAACAACGTGCGGGATGGCAGGAAGCGTCAGTCAACTGATCGTCGCGCGTGCGGCACAGGGCGTGGCCGGCGCTCTGCTCGTGCCGGGAAGCCTCGCCATTATCAGCGCTTCGTTCGATGAAGAGCGACGGGGACGGGCGATCGGGACATGGTCGGGGTTTACGGCGATAACCGCCGGCGTTGGACCGGTGATCGGCGGCTGGCTGATCGAGCACGTCTCATGGCGCGCTGTTTTTTTTATCAACGTGCCCCTCGCACTCATCGTGCTACTGATCTCTTCCTTGCATGTGCCCGAGAGCAGGGATGACGATGCAAATATGACCCTGGACTGGCCGGGCGCTGCACTCGCGACCGTGAGCTTGGGTGCGCTTGTTTATGGGCTAATCGAATCCTCGCGTTTAGGCTTCGGCCATCCACTGGTACTCGCTGCGCTTCTAGGTGGGGCGCTCTTACTCGCAGTTTTCCTTCTCGTCGAAGCGCGTTCGCCGAACCCGATGTTGCCACTCGTGCTGTTTCGCTCGCGCAATTTTAGCGGCGCCAATCTACTGACGCTCTTTCTGTACACCGCCTTGGGCGGAGGGATGTTCTTTTTTCCGCTCAACCTGATTCAAGTCCAAGGATACTCGGCGACCGCCGCGGGTGCCGCCTGGCTTCCTTTCATTCTCATTCTGTTTTCGCTCTCACGCTGGTCGGGAGGATTGGTGAAAAGATACGGCGCGAAGGCGCCGCTGGTGGCCGGCCCCGGGATTGCCGCTCTAGGGTATGGCCTATTTATGATTCCAGGAGTGGTCGGGAGTTACTGGACGACCTTCTTTCCCGCGATGGTGGTGCTGGGATTAGGAATGGCAGTGAGCGTTGCGCCGCTCACGACCACAGTCATGAATGCTGTGCCGGAAAAACGGGCGGGTGTGGCCTCTGGGGTCAACAATGCCGTCTCGCGTATCGCCGCACTTCTTGGAATTGCAGTTCTTGGCATCGTGATCGTGCGCTCATTTAACAGCGAGCTAGATCGACGGTTGGCACGGATGGACATAGCGCCTGAAGTACGGCTTTCGATTGATGAGCAACGCGTCCGACTGGCCGGAGCGGAACTACCTTCTAGTATCGATGAGCCAACGCGGGTCGCGTTGAAACAGGCGATCGACGAATCCTTTGTCTTCGCCTTTCGCTTCGTCATGCTGACTTCAGTCGGTCTCGCGCTCGTCAGTGCCTCCGTGGCATTCACCGCGATCGAGAACAAGTAATCAACGGAATAGTGATTACGCCTCCAATTGTAACTGGCACCGGCTGAAAACACCCATATCGGGTGCCGGCCGAAACTCTTGCTTAAACCGTCGTCTAAATCGGGCGAGACGTGATGTTAATCATCATCTCGTAGCGGTGCTTTCAGAGAATCGTTATCCTGGTATATACTCAATTTGGTCAAGATGGCAGGTGACGCGCCGTGAATCCATTCGTTATTTTTTACAATCGGATTCTACAATGGGTCTTCCCTTTGTTCGTGTTTATCGTCAAAAAATGGAAATACAAAGCCTACCTCTTTCTAGCTGCCGTTTTTTCCCTGGGTATTTTTATCGATGCCGTGTTTCTCCAGCTTGCGGAAAAAATGCAAAACGCCGGTTTCGACTTGGCGTTGCGCTACCGTATCTTCGCCCCTAAGCCTGACAAAGAGATCATCATCGTCGATATCAACGAGGCGAGCCTGGCTTCCATGGCGAAGGAGTATGGCCGCTGGCCGTGGCCCCGCCAGGTGTTGGGAGAGTTTCTCGAGCGCTTGGAACTGCAGAAACCCAAGGCGGTGGTTTTCGACATTCTCTTCAGCGACCCGGATATTTATAACCGCGATAGCGACGCCTATTTTGACGCTGTTGTTGCCGACACCAAGAACACTTTTTTTCCGATGCTGCGTTTGGACGAAGCGAGCGATTCCCTGAGCCAGTTCAAGCCCTCGATGATTGCAGGAGTAACGCCGATCTCGGGGCAGACGCAAGAGGACGCTACGATCGCGGTCGTAATGCCATACTTCCCATCAATCCTCAGAGGAGGACGGCTGGGTTTTCATAATATCTACCCCGATCTTGACGGCGTTGTCCGCAAATATTCTGTCTACCGGGACGATTACGGCTGGAAAATCCCTTCGCTGCCCGCCCGCGTCGTTCGTGAGCTTGGCTACCGCGAGCCGTCGTCGCCGAGCGTGCTCCTCAATTGGCGCGGCAAGCCTTTCTCTTATCAGACCGTGAGCTTTGCTGAGGTGTTCAATGATATGACCAGCAAGGACAAGAAACGCCGACAGGATGAGTTCGCGAACAAAATAGTCTTGATCGGCTCCACGGCGCCAAGCCTGTTTGACGTCAAAGCCACTCCCATGAGCCAGCTTCATCCCGGTGTCGAAATCATGGCCACCGCAATCGACAACCTGAAACACGGTGATTATTTATACAGCCCGGAAGGCCTAATGCTCTATCCGGTGGTCGCTCTCTTCATTGTCTGGATGATTGCGGTCGCCTTCTATCATGACCCTGAGGGAAGCTATGTGGACCGCATGACCGGCAGCTCCCAGTTCATACTCCTGGCGGTTAGCTATGCGAGCATCAACTTCACTAGTACCTATATCAATCTTGTGGGTCCGGTTACGATTGGACTGGCTTACTTCGCCGTTGCGCGTCTGTATGCTGCAGCTAGCAGCGAGGCTCTCGAAACCAGCATGCTGCGTGCATCGGTCGAACAGGAGGTTGAGCTAAGGGCTTTCTTGTTGCTCATCCGTGTGGGAGAATCTGATCGATCCATAGGCGAAGGCAAGCTGAAACGAATTCGCCGCCGGTTGGAAAAATCGGGGATCGAGCCGAAGAGCGTGGAAATTCTTACCGGACGCCAAAAGGGTATCTGGGCTATCTTTGAAAACACCCTGGCAGTCTCTTGGGTGGTACCGGCTCAAGATCATGCGGCTCGCGAGCGCGTGATCAAGGATGTCGAGACCGTCACCGCCTTCCTCAAGACCACGTTGCCGCGCTACTTAGGCGCGCTGAAGAATGGAACTACATGGGTGGTACACGAAAGTCTGATCGCGGGCGGTAAAGCCGCCAGAACCGGCTGGGACAGAATGTTTGCCGAAACGCAATTGCGGTGGCATGAGCGCGCGAATAACGAG
>VBLN01000175.1 GCA_005878685.1 Deltaproteobacteria bacterium
GAAGTGAGTCGCCGCGATCGCGACTGCCGGAGTATTGAAGGTGTTGAATGTGTCGTGAAAGAGAATGACTGTCGCCGTCTTCCCTTCTCCTTCAAAGCGATGGCCATGGAACCAATCCTCAAAGGTCTCGCTGGCGAAAGACGGCAACGGGCGGCGGGAGTCGATTCCTGCCAGCCGCTCCAGAAACCAGCGGTTAACGCGAGAGCCGGCAATCCAATTGGCCAGCGGGGCGAAGCGCGAGCCCCAGCGATTGAGCCGCTCGATCCGGCCAAAGAGCCGGTTGCGCAGCGGCAGGCCGTTGACTCGATGATAATGGTTGAGAAACTCGTACTTGAGCTTCGCCATGTCGACGTTGGAAGGACATTCCGCTTTGCATGCTTTGCATTCGAGGCAGAGATCGAGGACTTCATAGAGCCGTTTGCCGGCGAACTCTTCTTTGGCAACCTTCCCTGAGAGCACCGCGCGGAGCGCATTGGCGCGCCCGCGAGTGGAATGCTCCTCGTCCAATGTGGCCATGTAAGAGGGGCACATCGTGCCGTCGAGTTTTTTTCGGCATTCGCCCATGCCGCTGCACATCTCGACCGCGGCCGCAAAGCCTCCCTGGGCGCCAAAGTCCAGCATCGTGTCCGGCTGCCAGGTTTTGTACGACGGCCCGATCCTCAGGGACTCGGTCATCGGCGGCGCGTCGACGATCTTCCCCGGATTCATCAGATTCTTCGGGTCGAAAGCCCGTTTGATCTCGCGGAAAGCGTTGTAAAGAACAGGCCCGTAGAGTTTCTCGTTGAAGTGGCTGCGAGCCAGGCCGTCGCCATGCTCTCCCGAAAGCGCCCCGTGAAACTCCAGGACCAGATCTGAAACTTCGTTCGCAATCCCGGTCATCTTCTTGACTTCGCTCTCCTGCTTGAGATTGATCAACGGGCGAATGTGCATGCAGCCGACGGAGCAATGGCCATAATAGCCGGCAATTGCGTCGTGGCGGTTGAGAATCTCTCTAAATCGCCTGATGAATTCCGGCAGCTTGGCGGGATCGACCGCGGTGTCTTCGACAAAGGCGATAGGCTTCTTATCTCCCTTGATGCCCAGCAAGAGACCGAGACCCGCCTTCCGCACTCCCCAAATGGCGCGCACCTCCTCCGGCTTCAAAGCCTGGGCAGCGGCGTATCCTATACCCCGGGCCTTTCGTAACTTTTCGAGTCCATAAACCTGTTCTTTCACCTCTTCTTCGGTGTCGCCGGCATACTCAACCATTAAAAGGGAACTCGGATTTCCTTGAACGAACCCAAGCCGCCTGGATTGCACGATATTGCCCCGCGCGAGATCGAGAACCATCTTATCGGTCGACTCCAGGGCGTACGGAGCGGTCTCCAAAATAGCGTGCGACGCTTCCAGCGCCTCGATGTCATCGCGAAAGTGAATGACGTCGAGCGCCGTCCACTTGGGTTTCGGGACCAGGCGCATCTTGGCCTCCACAACACACGCCAGCGTTCCCTCGGAACCGACAATCATGCGGGAAAGATTGAACGGCTGCCGCTTGACAAACTCATCCAGGTTATAGCCGGAGACGCGGCGCAAAATCTTCGGATAACGCGCCAGGATTTCCTCTCGATATTTCTCCGCAAGAGTCTGAACCTCGCGGCAGGCTCGGGCTTCCACGCCGTCACCCTTGGCCTTGCTAGCCAGTTCTTCCGGCGAGAGATGAGAGGTAAACCGTCAGCTCAAGAACATGATCCAGGGTCTTTCCGTACGTCAGTGAGTGAGCGCCGGCTGAATTGTTGCCGATCATCCCACCGATCGTCGCGCGGTTGGAAGTCGATGTATCCGGTCCAAACAAGAGGCCTTGGGAACGCACGTGCGCGTTAAGTTCATCCTGCACCAATCCCGGTTGCACTCGGCACCAAAGCTCCTCCTTGTTCACCTCTAAGACTCGATTCATGTACTTGGAGAAATCCAAGACGATCGCGTGCCCTACCGTTTGCCCCGCCAGCGCCGTCCCGCCGCCCCGTGGCAAAATAGGAACACCAAATCGATTTGCGACCTCGATGGCGGCCTGGACGTCTCCCTTGTGGCGCGGGATCACCACGCCGATCGGCTCGATCTCGTACATCGACGCATCAGTCGAATAGAGCAGGCGTGAGTACCGGTCGAAGCGGACCTCGCCCTCGACTCGCTTTTCTAGCTCGGCAGCGATTGCCTGATAATCCTTCATGAGACTCGAGCCAATGCAGTCCTAGACCTTATCACCTAAGGCCAATAAGGATGGCGCCCCCGGCAATGAGCACGATCCCCGCCCAATTCATAATAGACAACTTTTCTCCCAAGAACGTCACGCCGAACAAAGCGACCAATACAACGCTCAATTTATCAATCGGGGCAACCTGCGAAGCATTCCCTAGCTTGAGCGCGCGAAAGTAGCATACCCAGGACGCGCCCGTTGCCAGGCCCGACAACACAAGGAACCATAGGCTCTTTGACGACAAATGGCCAAGCGTCTGGAACTGTCCGGTCGCCAACAGTATAGCTGCAAGGGCCATAGCGATGACAATCGTCCTGACGAAGGTCGCGAGGTCGGGATTGATGCCCTCGACGCCGATTTTTGCAAATAATGCGGTCAACGCTGCAAACACAGCAGATAGAACCGCCCACAATTGCCATGCCGTCATTTGATTGCTCATCTCAGCACTCCAACGATTCGATATGTCGGACCACGCAGCATCGGTCTCCAGTTACCGACACCGATATTATTGGGATCGCCATACCTTAGCAAGAAGATTGTAAGCAGGCGGCAAGCAGTAAACAGACGCTGGCTTTGCGCCTTCCGTTGTCTGCCTACTGCCTTTCCAAAATTTCTTTCGCTTTCCCAAACATCGCATGAAACATCTCGCGTGTTAGTTTCCCCGTGAAGGTGTTCTGCTGGCTCGGATGATAGGAACCTAATAGTGTAAGCCCGTCGCCGAGTCGGGCCAGAGAGCCATGGCCAAACTGAGGCCGAGGTTTAGGAAGGATACCGCCGTTCTCTTGGTAAGCCCTCAAAAAGGAATCGAAAGCCATTTTTCCCAGCGCCACGACCACCTGAACATGCTTTAGCAACTCAAGCTCCTGAACCAAATAGGGCCGGCATCTTTCGAACTCCTGCGGCGTCGGCTTGTTATCCGGAGGCGCGCAGCGCACGGCGGCACAAACGTAACAATCTTTCAGTTTCAACCCATCGCCGCGGTGGCCCGACATGGGCTGGTTGGAAAAACCGAAGGCGTAAAGAGTCCCGTAGAGCCAATCGCCGCTGCGATCTCCGGTAAATATTCTTCCCGTCCGGTTACCCCCGTGCGCCGCCGGTGCTAACCCGACAATGAGAAGGCGTGCTCCATGATCGCCGAACCCCGGCAGCGGCCTCGCCCAATACGTTTCGCCGAGGTAACGGCGCGGCGGCTTCTTCGCCACTAGCTCCCGCCAACGCACCAAGCGGGGACACTTCCGGCAACGAACAATGCTCCCTGCCAATTTGTCAAGCTTTTTCATGACGCTTTAGAGCCCTATTCTTTGCTAGAGGAAAGACCAAAAATCAACCACTAAGTTCTTATTCTCAGTTTTGAGTTTTTAGTTATTCCTTCTCATAACTTAAGGCGAAAAAGCTCAACGCTCAAAACCCCTTTTCCTCACCTTCTTGGCTCTCAGCAATGAGCTATCCTCCCGCTCCCTGTTTGGCCGCTGCGGGCGATAGGCGACGGCGGACGATGGATGGGCCAATTCTCTCCTCGGGCATTTTTCCTGCCAATCTAAGGTATCGACCCGATACCTTTATTTCTATCCTCCTGCCTATCGTGCGATAAGTACAGGCAGGCCCAACGCGCGAAATCATTGGCCAGGAAGGAGAAACAAAATGACAGCTACCATCTTTGCCGTTGATGACGATCGCGGCCCGGGGGCTGAAGTCAAGATGATACCGCAGCAGAAAGCAATCATAAAATTGCGATCAGACGTGCAAGAGGCTCACGCCCCCGAGCATCTGGTGGGCAGTTCCCCCGCGATGGAGCAACTTCGGCATCTCATCCGTCGAGCAGCGTCCAGCGATGCGACCGTGCTCGTTGTCGGGGAAAGCGGCACCGGCAAGGAGCTGGTGGCGCGCGCGCTCCACGATGCGAGTCTTCGAGCGAAGGGACCGTTCGTCGACGTCAACAGCGCGGCGCTAACGGAGACCCTGATCGAGAGCGCATTCTTTGGCCACGAAAGGGGCGCTTTTACTACCGCGATCTCTCGGCAGCGAGGCAAATTCGAGCAGGCCGATGGCGGGACGCTCTTCTTGGACGAAATCGGCGACATGCCGCTCAGCACCCAAGCCAAGATCCTTCGCGTCCTGCAGGAGCGATCTTTCGAGCGCGTGGGAGGCGAAGCGAAGATCAGCGTGGACGTGCGTGTGATCTGCGCCACCAACCGAAACCTCGAGGAATCTGTTCGGAAAGGAAGCTTCCGCGTGGATCTGTTCTACCGCGTCAACATGCTCGTCATGGAGGTACCGCCGCTGCGCGAGCACAAGGCCGACATTCCGGAACTCGTACGCTACTTCCTGTCGCGGGCCGGTCGATTGGACAACTGCCGCGCGCAAGACATTTCCGCAGCCGCCTTAGAGCTCGTTAGCCGACACGACTGGCCTGGCAACATCCGCGAGCTTAAGAATGCGATCGAACGGTCCTTGATTCTCTGCAATGAAGACAAGATTCAACCTTTTCACCTTCCGCCGGCCGTTCTCCGCGGCCCTGTCCGGTTTGCCCAGGCGACCGGAGGCCGGACGTCGAAGACTCTATTGGCGGCGGTTAGACAGCTCGAACGGTCCATGATTCTCTCCACATTGGAAAAATGTCGATGGGAGAGGGGTGAGGCAGCCCGCGTCCTCGGTGTCACCAGGCGCGTTCTCTCCTACAAGATGCAGAACCTGGAGATTGAGAAGTCCGTGCGAGAACACTAGGCGCATCACCCAATCCAGATTGTCCCTCCTTCGCTTTCTTGTCAATTGCTGTCCATTTCTGACCGCCACAGCGCAGGGGAATGGCTTCAGGCTGACCATGAATTTCCTTTGAAAACATGGCGTTAGAGTCTGGCTGAGCCTCTGGCATATTCATTGCTTTTCTATGAGTCCAAAGGTGGCAGCTATGGCCGGTACTCCCAAGGAGCTTAAGTTTCTAACTCTCGAACAGGCTGCAGAGGTTCTTCAGGTGTCGAAGCGGACCGTTCACAGACTGATCCAAAGAAAGCAAATGCCGGGCTTTAAGATTGGCGGCCAATGGCGCATTCGAGAAAGCGAATTCAAGAAATGGGTTGAGCAAAACGAAAAAATTAAATGAGACTACCAACCGCGCCTTGTCCGGCGCGGCGTCACACATCTCGATCGAGCAACTAGCAGGCCGCCGGATAGTCTCAGCGAGGTTCTTAGACCATGAATCGATTTCTTCCTTCCAGTCTCCGGGTGCGTCTCTTTTCGCTTGTCCTGCTCGCGCTCATCCCTCCCTTCCTTCTGATCTTCTATAACGCTTACGGTGCCTCCCTAGAATTGAGCATTCTGGTCCTCGCCACGGCTTGGCTAGGAAATCACGCTTTCGTCCTCAAACGCATAAGATCCCTTGTCAATGCGAGCCGGCGACTCGCCGCAGGCAACCTTAACGTGCGCAGCGGCTTAGCCCACGAGCAAGACAAGATAGGTAAATTGGCCTCAGCCTTCGACCAAATGGCAAACGCTCTCAAAGCAAGGGAGGCGGAAAGGGAACAGGCCGAGCAGACGCGCGCTCAATTGGCGGCTATTGTTGAGTCCTCGAACGATGCCATCATCGGCCGGACAGTGGACGGCATCATTACAAGCTGGAACAAGGGCGCGGAAAGACTCTACGGTTACTCGGCAGAAGAAGCAATAGGTCAACCTATTACGATTCTCGCCTCCTCCGATCAACCTGATCGCATAAAACGAAACTTTGAAACGATAAAACGGGGGGAGCGCGTTGAGCCTTATGAAACTGTCCGCCTAAGAAAGGATGGTAGGCCTATCCATGTCTCGGTCGGCGTGTCGCCAGTCTTGGACGTGAGCGGAAAGATTGTCGGCGTCTCGTCCATTACTTGGGACATCACGGAACGTAAGCGAGCGGGGGACCGCATCAAAGCCTTGCATGACATTAATCTGGCGGTGACTTCGACGCTGGATCTTGCCACAATATTGCAAATTTTGCTGGAAAAGATCGACGTTCTTCTCCCTTATGCAGCCGCCCATATCAGGCTGGTCAACAAGTCAACCGGGCATATAGAGCCGATAGCCTGCCACAACATTGACCAGGCAAAATGGAAGGCGGGAGCGGAAGCGATCCAACATTCAATTCACAGGACCATCGTACAATCCAAAAGGCCCATGATCCTGCGCAACCTGCAGCAGGACGAACGCGTTTCCCGCAAGGATTTTTACCGCCAACATGGCCTAGTCTCTTATATCGGGTTGCCGCTGATCGTCAAGGAAGAAGTTATCGGAGTGCTCTCCCTACTTACCAAGGAGCAACACGAATTCACCGGGGAGGAGATTGCCTTTGCCGAGACTCTAGCCAAGCAGGCAAGCGTGGCCATCCATAATTCGCAACTCTACGAGCAAAGCAAGAAGCTTTCACAGGACCTCCTAGCCAACGAAAGGCAGATCCGGGCGCTCGTAAGCGGACTGATTTATGCGCAGGATGACGAGGCCAAACGGATCGCCCGCGCCCTGCATGATGAATCAGGCCAGCTATTGGCCACGGTCTATATCGCTCTGGATGAGATGGCGAAGGAAACCCCAACGGCAAAGAAGCCCTTAGAGAAGATCAAAGGACTTCTCGATCAAATCGAAGAACGGCTGCGCAATCTCTCCCATGAACTTCATCCCACGATCCTAGATCACCTGGGTCTTCTCCCCAGCTTCGAATTCCTGGC
>VBLN01000176.1 GCA_005878685.1 Deltaproteobacteria bacterium
ACCTTATCAGCCTCAATAGGTGGGTTTTGTGGAGACCCAGGATCTTGGCCGCGGCAGTGCGGTTTCCTTGGGCTTGGGCAAGGGCCTTCAGAACCATTTCTCGTCGAGCTGCATCGATAGCTTCATGATAGGACAAATCAGGGGAAGGACTCCCTTGATTCGTGCCAACGATTCCTGGAGGCAGGTCGTGGAGCATGACCTTTGGACCCTGCCCTAGAACAACGGCACGCTCGATGACGTTGGCGAGCTCACGCACATTCCCGGGCCAGTTATAAGCCAGGAGCTTCTCCGCCGCTTCCTGAGCCATCTCACTGAAGTTTTTCTTCGTCTCCTTTGAGAACCGCTGGAGAAAGAAGTCTGTCAGCTCGGGAATGTCTTCCTTTCTTTCTCTTAAGGGCGGAAGGGTAATCGGAACAACGTTAAGACGATAATAGAGATCTTCTCTGAAGCGGCCCGCTCTAATGTCGCCGTTCAAGTCCCGATTGGTTGCTGCAATAACCCTCACATCCACACGGATCGGCTTGATTCCTCCTACCCGCTCGAACTCCCTTTCCTGGAGAAATCTCAGCAGCTTAGTTTGGGCGTCGGAGGTAATATCGCCCACTTCATCGAGAAAGACCGTGCCGCCGTCTGCCAACTCCATCTTGCCCTTCTTGAGCTGGTGGGCGCCAGTAAAAGCGCCCTTTTCATGGCCGAAGAGTTCGCTTTCCAGTAGTTCCTTTGCCAGGCCCACGCAGTTAATGGCAACGAAAGATTTCTCTTTTCTCTCGCTCCAGTTGTGAATGGCGCGAGCCAGCAGCTCTTTGCCCGTTCCACTTTCTCCTAAAAGCAGGACAGTAGCCTTGCTGGTCGCTGCTTTTTTAGCTGCATCTATGGCCTGGTTCATCTTCACGCTCTTGCCAACGATGAGGTGATATCGCTCACGCACCTCTGCGGAGAGAATTTCGACCTCTCTTTTCAGCTTCTCTCGCTCCAGAGCCTTCTGCACAACCAAAGCTAAGTGATCCGGCTCAAACGGCTTGGGAATAAAATCATAGGCCCCTTCCCTCATCGCCTGCACTGCCCGTTCAATGGTCCCGTAGGCCGTGATCATGACTACGGGGATTTCACTGCCTCTGTTGCGGAACTCCTTGAGAACATCCACTCCGTTCATATCGGGCATCTGATAGTCGAGAAGGATAAGGTCCGGATGGAACGATTCGACTTTGCTGAGAGCCTGCGTGCCGCTTCCAGCTCTTTCAACGGAGTATCCCCGATCCGTCAACTCCTGCTCCAAGAGATCCAAGTTGAACGGCTCATCATCCACGATCAGTATCTTGCTCGACATCGTTCTATCTTAGATTTTCGATTAAAAATCCACCGAGAATTCCTGTTCTAAGATCGGTCGGTTTGGAATCAAAATCGAAAATCGGCAATCTAAAATGGTCGTCATGCCCCCTAGACCCCATGAGTCTGGCGCAGAGGCAAGGTGAAGCAGAACTGGGATCCTTGAGGGGAGTTGGGCTCAACCCAGAAACGTCCGCCGTGAAGATGGACAAATTCTTTGACCACCTTTAAGCCAATGCCGTAACCTTTATTCTCTCCCCCAGTTTCGTTTCTCAGAGCTGTGGGAACTTCTTGGGTAAGCATGGAGACCTGTTCCGCTGGAATCCCCGGCCCTTCATCGATGACCTGGACCGTGATCTCACCGTTGCCGGGCTTTGCCCTCAAGATGACCTTGCCGCCTTTAGGTGAGAACTTGATCGCATTTCCCAGGAGATTTTGAACGATCCTTGTAACTTTGACTCCGTCGGCCTCCAACACAAGGTCTTCAAAGGGGCCATCTTTGACTAAGGTAATTTCTTTCTTCCTGGCTTGGTAATGAAAATCTTGGCACGCTTCATCCAGCAGTGGCAGAAGAGAAACCGGGCTAGGCTTTAATGCCACGGTTCCGGATTTTAAGCGGTAGTTCTCGAGGATGTTTTCAATCAGGAGATTCATATCTTTGGCTCCCCTCCATACAAGGCCGTGATACTCTCGCACCCAGGCGAGACTCTCCAGAGATTTAGGTTCTTCGTCGGCCACGGATGCCATTCCCATAAGATTGTTGAGGGGAGCCCTAAGATCGTGAGAGAGCTTGGGGATCAGAGCGGCCTCGAAGTCTCGTTCTTTTTGCAGCTGTTCTAAGAGCCGCTCGCGCTCTTTCACCCAATACCAGATTCCCAGCCCGATCAGCCCAGCGCCGATGGCCTGCGTGGGGTCTTCAATGACCATATTCACCCAACGAGGCTGGATGAAAAACTCATCATGGACGTCGGTGAAAGTTCCGATTAAGAAGAGGAGAAGACCCAAGCACAGTGTCCTGGCCGATTTCCAGTGAGGCAGGACTACCAGATTCGAGAAGAAAATGAATAGAAAAAGCAGCGCCTCAAAGACAATGCCCCTCCAGTCGGCCGTCGCGTTCCAGCCCGGTGAGACCCAGTAGAGAAAAAATCCCAATGCCGCTAAACCAAGGATCAGTGCGGAAAAGATTGCAAGTGGTTTTTTCTCAGTGGCTTGCATGGCATCAACCTTCAGCGTGTCTCGCGTCACGACCGACTCTTGGCCGGCTCACGAGAGGAAAGCCTAGAGGGAAAGCTCCTCTCCTGTCAACCTAAAATTCTGGACAGTGCCTTGCAGCTGGTTGGGCTTCCACTTATAGTGTCAGGGATTATGGCCGGGAGCGAACGCGGTTGAACCAAAACTTGCTTGTTACCATCTTCTTTTTTGCTCTACTGCTCGTCATCCTCTACACCGCTTTTCTCATCGTCAAACCCTTCATCACCGCCCTGACCTGGGCAGCCATTCTCGCCGTTGTCGTCTACCCGGCATACGCCTGGCTGCTCAAACTCCTAAGAGGCCGGGCTAGTTTAGCGGCATTCATGATCACTATTCTGCTTACGTTTCTCATCGTTGTTCCCGCCTTAAGGATCGCGGGTTTTCTCTCAGAAGAGGCGGTCGAGCTGGTCGCCGCTGTGCACAACCTGACAAACGGACAGCATCTTGAACCCTTGAAACAGAGACCCTGGGTTAAGGATCTCCTAGGAATTTGGGATTGGGCCTCTAATGAATTGGCGACCTTTGACATTGACCTTAGAGAAGCGGTTGTCCAAGGCGCACAGACCTCATCCGGCTTTCTGGCTTCCCAAGTGAGAGGCATTGCCCAGAATGTTTTTGTTTTCACGCTGAATGTCTTTATTGCCCTCTTTACCCTTTTCTTCTTTCTCCGCGACGGCAAAGCACTCTGCCAGAGAATCGGCCGTCTTTTGCCTATGGAGCCACAGTACCAGGAGCATCTATTTACAAAAATCGTCGATGCGATCTTCGCAGTCGTTCACGGCTGTCTGATCGTGGCGATGGTCCAGGGGCTTCTGGCGGGCTTGGCTTACTGGGTTCTAGGTGTGCCATTCGCCATCCTTCTCGGTGTAGCCACTGCCTTCGCCGCGCTTCTCCCGATCGGTGGCTCTACTCTGATTTCGATACCCGCCTCGATCTACTTATTCCTCAAAGGGAATTATCTCTATGGGGTGATTCTCCTTGGCTGGAGTCTCGGGATTGTAGGGAGCATTGATAATCTCCTTAAGCCCATTTTGATCGGCAGCCGCCTGCGACTCCCGACGCTTTTTCTGTTCTTCAGCCTCCTCGATGGGCTCAGTCTTTTCGGCGCTCTAGGCCTAGTG
This sequence comes from Deltaproteobacteria bacterium, assembly GCA_005878685.1. Classification (GTDB taxonomy): domain Bacteria; phylum Desulfobacterota; class Binatia; order UBA9968; family UBA9968; genus DP-36. The sequence continues at coordinate 3,699 of VBLN01000176.1, forward strand.
CTCGGGCCCGTTCTCTTTGCCCTGCTCGCCGCCCTATTGGACCTCTACATGAAAGAGTATGCGAATGCCTGATTCTCATCGAACGACTGAGCTATAGTATTTCCAATCGTAGCTGCTAGAATTTATCGAGGATAGTAAGGAGGAAACATGGCGGAGGACATGCGGATCAATCGAGAAATTGTGCTGGAAGCTGACGCCGAAACTCTACAGAAGATGCGCAAAGAGGGACACGCCAGAGGCTTTACAGTTCAGTGTGACGAAGCAGAGCGCATTGGTGGGGAGAATACGGCGCCGCCCCCCCTTGCCTATTTTGGTCTCTCGCTGGCGTTCTGACTTCTCACCCAAATTTCCCGGTACGGGGAAATGATGAAAACCAGCGTCAACAAGGCTCGTGTCTTCGTCAAAGCGAAGTTCAAGAGCGAAGGCTCGGTCCTGGCCGAGACGGTCCAAGCGAGGGGATTGGGCTTTGAAACTCGGCTGGAGCTGGAATCCGAAGAGCCTAAGGAAAAAATAGCTGCGGTGGTGCGAAATGCCGAGAACGGATGCTACGTCTTGCAATCGATCCTCAACCCTGTGCCCGTGGAGCGTCAATTCACTTTAAACGGAGCTGCCTTCGACCCTGAGGGATCGCGCAAGAAGAAGGACTAAATCGTATTTCGCGAAACCTTGAGAAAGGAGATCTTGCTATGGCTAAGCAGACGGAATTCTTCGGTATCGAATATAAAGAAGGGGCGCTCGACGCTAAGGCCGCAGAGCTCATCCGCTTTGCGGTTAATCTGGCCATTGGCCATGAGCACGGAGCGAAGCTTCATCTCGACAGAGCCCGCAAGTGCGGGGCGAGCGAAGACGAAGTTTGGGAGACTGTCGTCTACTCCATGCGTCCCGTGGCTGCTCAGGTGCGCAACTTTGCCAAAGAGATTGTCTCGCGATAGTTCCGCTGACGAGGAGGTCCAGTTATAAATCCATGAACCAGTGGACAGTCGAAGTAAACGAGATGGACTTCGAGTCGGCGGTGTTGGAGCGCTCCCGCCAACTCCCCGTCATGGTGGATTTTTGGGCTCCCTGGTGCGGCCCCTGCCGCGTATTGGGTCCCGTGCTAGAAAAACTGGCTGAAGAACATTCGGGGGAGTTTGTTTTGGCCAAGGTCAACGTGGATGAAAATCCTTCATTAGCAGCCGTGTTCGGAATCCAGGGAATCCCGGCGGTCAAGGTATTCAAGGACAGTCAGGTGGCGGCGGAATTTACCGGTGCGGTCCCGGAAGCGGCGGTGCGCGAGTTGCTCTCCCGCCTTCTTCCCTCGGAAGCCGATCGCGCGGCCGCAAAAGCTGTGGACTTGGAAAAGGCGGGAAAAATGGAAGAGGCGAAGGCTCTTTACCAAAAAATTCTTGAGCAGGAGCCCAACCATGCAAACTCCCTATTGGGACTGGGCCGGATCTTGATGGGAGCGAATGATCAGCAAGGCGCGCTAGAATACCTGGAGCGGGTAGCCCCGACAGCCGAGGAAAGAAAAGAGGCGGACATCCTTATCGCTCGCTTGAAGCTTCAAGAAGGAGCCGAGCAAAACGAAGCGGCTCTGCGATCGGAGCGCTAGCCGCGAAGGAAAAATACGAGGAAGCTCTGAAGGAGTTTTTAACAGTGGTCAAGACCGACAGGAGTTTCCGCGACGACGGAGCGCGAGAGGCAATGGTGCAGATCTTTGAGGTGCTGGGATCAGAAAATCCGGTCACAGAGAAGTACCGCTCAGAGCTGGCCAAAGTTCTTTTCAGCTAAAGAAAAACCCTTAGGCGGCTGGTCGCAGAGATCCCTTGCCCTTCTTGGTCCCTCTTGGCCCTTCACGCAAAAGGGCGAGGAAATCCCTGGCGTCGCTAGAGAGCGGTTTTTGTTTGGGATAGACGATGAAGCTATCTACGTGCATTTCTAAGCCGGGAACGTGGACAATTTTAAGACCGCCCCTCCGAATATCGGGCTGCACTAAATCTTTGTATAAAATACCCAAGCCCATCCTTCTCTTCACAGCAGCCTTTACTGCTTCGGCCGTTTCGCAATGCATCACAATGTTGAGGCGAAACCCCTGCTCTTCGATTTGATTGAGAATATTCGACGTGCCACCTACTTTCCCTCTTCTAAAAACGACTAAAGGGACGCGCGCCAACTCCGCCAAAGTCAGCCGCTGCCTTTTGCCTAAGGGGTGCTTTGAGGAGGCAAAGAACACCACCTCTTCCTGTCTACAGCGCTCGTAAACAAGCTGCGGCGCACCCGAATGGTTGGTGACCACTGCAATTTCCACATCGGAGTTCCGAACCAGTTTTTCTATCAAGAGGCTATTGTCGGTTCGAAGAATAAGCCGGGTATGGGGATGCGTCTCCCTGAAGATCGATGCGAGCCATGGCAGAAAAGATGCGGAGGGGGCGTGGCTCCCTCCTACAGTGAGGAGCCGTGCCTCGCTCTCATGAAGCTTAAGGCTAAATATTCTCTTTAGCTTTTCTAC
>VBLN01000151.1:0-516 GCA_005878685.1 Deltaproteobacteria bacterium
GACATCCTTCGGATCGAATACCACGGCGACCTCGTCACCACGGGCGAAAAGAGGTCGTCCTTTCGGGTGGAGCACATGCGCTCGGACCGATCTGCTGCCCTGGAGTTCGACCTCGTATTCTACCGAGGAGCCCTCGTAGGCGGAGGCGGCTACCTTGCCGGTTAGACGATTGACGGCCTGGTGGTTCTCGCCAATCGGTATCAGTGCTATCGCTTCGGGCCGAATATAGAGGGTGATCTTCTTGGCCGGCTCAGGCTTAGGTCGCGCGGCGATCATCATGACCTTGATCTCAAGCCCCTCCTCGGTCTGGATTTCCACGAGATCGTCGCCTGCCTGCTTCAGGGTGCCGAAAAAGAGGTTGGATTGACCCACAAACTCGGCGACGAAGCGCACGCGGGGATTCTCGTAGATCTCGCGCGGGCTGCCTTCCTGCACGATCTTTCCCGAATCCATCACCGCAATGCGGGTCGAAAGGGCGAGCGCTTCCTCTTGATCGTGCGTGACGTAGACCGTCGT
>VBLN01000151.1:530-6338 GCA_005878685.1 Deltaproteobacteria bacterium
CGCGCAGCTTGGCGTCGAGATTGCTCAGCGGCTCATCTAGCAACAGCACCCTGGGCTGCACGACCAGAGTGCGGGCGAGAGCGACACGCTGCTGCTGCCCGCCCGATAGCTGGGACGGCCTGCGCCACTCCGTGGCCGTGAGACCAACCCGCGCGAGGGCGTCCGCGACCCTGGTCTCGATCTCGGCACCCGCCATCCTTCGCTCGCGCAGGCCGAAGGCGACATTTTCGAAGACCGTCATGTGCGGCCAGAGGGCGTAGTTCTGAAAAACCATACCGACATCGCGCTGCCAAGGGGGAACCTGGTTTACCGGCTTGTCGTCGAGAAAGACTGTACCGTGGTCGGGCGAGATGAATCCCGCAATGATTCTTAGGAGCGTGGTCTTGCCGCAGCCGCTGGGGCCGAGCAGGGTGAAAAACTCCCCTCGTTGGATCTTGAGGTCGATGTCGCTGGCCGCCCACAGGTCGCCGTATCTCTTGCCGATCTTTTCGAGCCGAACTTGAGCTGCCTGCATGAACGATTTCTGATTTTAGATTTTGGATTTTAGATTCAATCGAAAATCGGCAATCCAAAATCGAAAATTTCGTTGCCTCATGATTTCAACCACCCCAAGAAAATCCCCACAGTTTCAAGTGAGACCGTGTTCATCATTTACACTCTAAAGGCGCTGCCGGCGCGACCGCCGAAGAGACGGTGAGTCAGATAGGTCCCCACCGCAACCAAGAGGATCGCGACGACCCCCAGCGCGGCGCCGGCGCCCCGGCCGAGAGCGCTCTGCATGTAGACATAGATCCCATAAGAGATCGGTCCCAGCTCGATCCTGGGAACGAGCATGATAGTGGAAGAGAGCTCCACGCAGGAGGTGATGAAGGCGATGAGCCCCCCGGCGACGAGCCCGCCGCTGATGAACAGCATCGTCACCCTAAAGAAAGTCCTGAGGCGATTGGCGCCCAGATTCTGAGCCGACTCCTCAAGGCTCACGTGAACCTGCTGCAGGGCGGCATAGCTGGCGCGCACCGTGTACGGCAGCCGGCGCACGGCGTAAACAATCACGAGGATGAACCAAGTCGAGGTGAGCGGAGCACCGGCTCCGGGAAAATCCCAGCCATGAAAGACCCGGATGTAACCCACCGCGATGACCACGCCCGGGATCGCCAACGGGAGCGAGGCCAGCGCATCGAGCAGATTTCTTCCCCATAGCTGGCTGCGCAGCAAGAGGAAGGCGATCGCGGCGCCGAGGATGACATCAAAGCCGGCGGCCAATCCGGTGTAGAGAAGAGTGTTTCTGATGAAATGGGGAACGCGGAAAAAGATTTCAGTGTAGTGATCCAAAGTAAACGCGGTGGGGAGGACGGAGAAGCTCCAGACCTTGGCAAAAGAGAGAAGCAGAATGCCGATGTGGGGGAGGAGACAGAGGGCTAGGGCAAGGCCGCTGAAGAGAAAAACGAGCGTGAGCTTCTTTCCATGGATCGGCTTGGCGATGGCTCCGCCGCCTTGAACCGTGGCATATTCGGCCAGGCTCAGATACTTCCGCGCCACTAGAAGAGAGACGAGAGAGAGAACCACCAGCACGACGCAGATCACATAGCCGTCCACGTCGTCTATCCCTATGGTCGTGATGCGCAGATAGGCCTGCGGGGCGAGGAGATTCTTCTGATTCAGCATCAGCGGCGTGCCGAGATCGTCGATGACCCGGATGAAGGTGAGCAGGGAGCCGGCGATGAAACCCGGAAGCATGAGCGGAAGCGTGACGCGCCGAAAGAGCCTGAGCCCGTGGCATCCCATGCTTTCGGCCATCTCCTCTAACGAAAGATCGATGTTGGACAACGAGACGGCGGTGTTGAGCATGATGAACGGAAAGTAGTGGAGCGTCTGAACCAGAACCACGCCGGCCAGCCCGTCCACAAACGGAATCGAGGCGTCGAACCAACGCATGAGGAGAAGATTGACGGTGCCGCTCCTGCCCAGGACTTGCTGGAATGCGACCGCGCCGACGAACGGAGGAATGGCGAGCGGCAGGGTCGCCAGCGTCTGCAGCAGAATCTTGCCGCGAAACTCGTATCGAGCGATCACATAAGCGAGGGGCACGCCGATCAGGCTACCGAACAGGACCACCCAGAGGCCGTTTGAAAGGCTGTTCCACAGCGCCTCGCGGAAGAGCGGCCGGAAAAAGAAATTGCGGAAATGAATCAGTGTGAGCTGGCCGTTCTCGTCGGCGAGAGCGACCCACAGGACGCGCATGATGGGGTAGAGGATGAAAACAAAGAGCAAAACAAGAAGCGCCGCCATGACCGCGCCTTGCAGCCAGTCGATTTGCTCCCTTAAGCGCAGTGCTGGCGCTGCTTCAATCTCGGCCATGACGATTGTTTTTCCTGTTTGGCATCAGCACCCAGCAATCAGCCATCAGCAATCAGCTTTCCAAGAAAGGAGCCAAGCATCCGTTTCACGTCCGTCACTGCGGTGGCAAGCTGTCGGTAATCTAAGTCAGCAATCAACTCGAGATCTTTGGCCAGTAAGAGGTGATATTCCAACTCGCTTGCGGAGCCCATAGCGATTTGCAGAAAACGAGCGAGCTCAGCATCACCCCGTCTCCCACATCCTTCTGCGATATTGGCAGAGACGGAAGCGGAGGACCGTCGAATCTGGCTTGTGAGTCCATAGAGTTCATTTTTAGGAAACTTCGTCGTTGCCTTGTAAGCTGTGAGAGTCAACTGATGGCTCTTCTGCCAAACTTTGAGTTGCCTAAAGTCGCGCATGGATTTTAAAGTGCCAGAGATGACCTTTTAGCTCTCATCTTGGCCAACGGCTGACCGCTGAAAGCCGAAAGCTGAACAGCTAATTCCTACCGCGCCAGGCTTGCAGCCTTATCCGCCAGCTCTTTGGCTTTAGCGTAGTTGCTCCTGGCAGCATTTTCCCATTCGGTTTCCAGCTGCGCCTTGAGGCCGGACTTCCCTCTGAAGGCGGCAGCGATCTCTTTGTCGCCGGCCTTCTTGTCGTCGATCGGCACTTGCGCGGCCAGTTTTCTCGCCTCCGCGATCAGGCTGCGCGCTTGGGCGACGTTCGGTCCCTTGCCCTTTGCCGCTGTCTCCTCCGCTCGGTAGATAGTTGCCCAGGCCTCTTTGAGCTCATTGTGGCGGAAGGTGATGATGTGGTCGTAGAGCGAGTTGACGATATCGCGACGGCCGGAAGAGAGTTGATCGTTGAAGTCAACACCGCCCATCTTCATCTTGAATGGGTTGGGATAGTTCGCCGGCCCTTTGGCATAGAGATCGGGCATCACGGGAAGTCTGGCGATGTCAGGAGAGAAAAGCTGCATCTGCCCGGGCTCGGTCAAAAGGTAGTTGACGAAGGTTTTGGCGTTCTCCATATTCGGAGCGCCCTTCACGATCGCGACGCTGGCGGGGACAACGGAGGTGAGCGAGGGGTAGACAAAATCCACAGGCTGCCCGCTCGCGATGGCCGAGAGGCCGAAGAAATCGATCACGACGCCGATCCCGTACTGCCCGCTGATGACCGCCTCCGGCACGCCGAAGCTCCGCTCGGTGATCGCTCCCATATTGCCGCCCGCGTTGAGCAGCAGGGTCCATCCTTTTTCCCATCCGTAGGCCTGGAGGATCGTTTCGATGGTGAGATGAGTGGTGCCGCTGCGCGACGGCGCGCTGATAACCAGATGGCCGTGATATCTGGGATTGGTGAGGTCGGTCCACTCCTTCGGCGCGGGCAGCTTGTGGCCTTGGAGGTAATTCTTGTTCCACATCAGGCCGTAGCCGCTGATTGCGAATCCGAAATAGTTTCCGTCGGCGTCATGGACGGGAAAATTTCCGATCTTCGCCGGAATCTTCGCCATGACCTCTTTGGGCGGCGCATACTTTTCCAGCAGACCGTCGTTTTTCAGAGTCTGGAATGCATCCGGGGCGCTGACCCAGAAGATATCGGCCTCGGGCCTGTTTTTAGTCTCCCGCAGGTAGGTCACGCCGGCGTTGGTCTGCTTGCTGTTGATGACGACGTTGATCCCGGGGTATCTCGCCTCGAAGGCTTTTTTGTAGTTTTCGAAAAGTTCCTTCGGAAACGAGGTCACGATGACGAGCTCTTTGGCCTGGAGGGAATCCACTGCCAGAAAAAGCGCTAGTGTCCATAAGAGCAATGCGGGACGTTTCATAAGAGCCTCCTTATTTTTGCGATTTCTGTGGCAGCCACGCCGTTTAGCGCCCGTAGCTCACCACGAAGAGGGAGAGAGTGTCAAGCATCTTGGGCGGGCACTCTCGAATACTCATAAGCAGTTGTTTGTTAAGTTCATGTTACGGTTGGGTCGCCCCGTCGGAGTTTGCAGGCCACACTGACCGTTGGCACAATAGGATTCCGGTGAATCCGATGAAGCGGTGGGTCATCGTTGTCTCTGCGATCATTCTTGTCCTTGTCGGTGCAAGCGTCCTCGGCTTTCGCATCGCAGTGCAGACGCTCAAGGACAGAGTCGTAGCGGCGCTGGGACCTGGCAGTGAAGTTGCGGAACTTAAAGTGGACTGGTCCTCGGTCGAATTGGTCGGGCTCAATATCCAGGGACCCAAGGGTTGGCCGACAGCCCGGACGCTTCATGCGGAGCGGGTGAAGATTGTTCCTAGTCTTCGCAGTCTGCTGACCGATCAAATCCACATCTCTTCCATCACGGTGGAAAAACCCTACCTTTCAGCGTTGCGGCTCCCGGGCAAGCTGCTCATGGTCCCCAGTCTTCTAGAGACTGGCGCCCGCAAGGACAAAGATAAAAGGAGCAACGAGGAACCTTCGACGCGCACGGTGATGATCTCTAAGATGGCCTTGGAGGACGGGGTTATGGAAATTTTCGACGCTACGGTCAGTAAGCCGCCGCTGAAGATCCGGCTGGAACAGATCGAGGCCGTCGTGCGTGACGTCATGGCTCCGCCCCTGAAGGGCAGAACCCAGTTCGACTTGGCCGCTATCGTGAAGGGACACAGGCGCGACGGACGCGTGAAAATTTCCGGCTGGGTGGCGGCGGCCAGTAGAGATTCTTCGTCCCACATTGTGCTGGACACCGCGGATCTTGTGAGTCTCCAACCCTATCTCATCAAGAAGGGAGAGGCTCGAGTCGACAAAGGCACTTTGGATTTGAACCTCAAATCTGAGGTTCGGAATAATAAGTTGGATGGAAACGGCAGGATGATCATCAAGGAGCTGGAATTCGCGCGGTCGCGGAGTTATCTGGACACATTCATGGGACTCCCCCGAAGCACGGTCATCAGTTTCCTTAAAGATCATGACGGCGCCATCGACGTCGACTTTGCCCTCAAGGGAGCCGGATTTTTCTCTCAACGAGACGCTCGCTACCCGCGTCGCGGCCGCTATGGCGGGGCAGTTGGGCGTGAGCATCAAGGGGGTGGCCCAAGGGGTTGAGACGCTGGGCCGCAGAGGCTTAGAGGGAGCAAGCGGGGTTGCCGACGCTATTGGCTCTGCGTTCAGGGGCCTGCTGGGCGGGAGCGAAAAGCGCTAAGGCTTGGTTAGGCGAAAAGTGATGGTAAGTATAGGAGCGGACCCCGAGCTCCCTCGGGGAGCGCGCCTTCGGCTGCGGCCGATGGGTCAGTGCCTTGAGGGCTTCCGCCCAAACCCCTAGGGGTGCTTACTTCCACAGTCACGGCCTGCAGTGAACCTTTCCGTCTCTACGTCCGCCGCCTCGTTCGCACTCCCCTCGGCGCACGTCGCTCTCTCAACCACACTTTTGGTAAGAGTTGCGGCTAAGTTGACGTGAGTCCGTTGTGTCGGATAGGCTCAACTAGCTCAGGTAAGGAAAGGAGAAAA
>VBLN01000152.1 GCA_005878685.1 Deltaproteobacteria bacterium
AGCTGTGCCCTTGCTCGCGTCTTTAAGATTATAGTTGGTATCGATTCGAAAATCCTTTTGTCCAATTTGGAGTTTCGATACCCATATAAAATTCAGAGCTGGCGTCTTACCGCTATTTTCTCCCGTTATATCAACGCGGAATTTTTTTTCAGGCGTGAAGTTACTAATGGTAATATCCTTTATAGTCATATACGGCCTCATAGTCATGCGAAACGACACATCGTTAGATTTCAAAGTGGTATCGGCTATATCGGCGGCTCTTTTAGCTTGGTCCGCGCTTTTTACAGAGGCATCAGTGCTTCGACGCATCTCACCCCATTGCCGATAGGCAACCCAACCATAAAATACGACCGCGATAAGCGTGAGGATTTCGACTCCAAATCTCAGTTTATTAAGTCGGTGTTCTTTGTTTTTCTCGGTATTACAGGAATTTCCGTTGGTTGGTGGAATGTCAGATTTGGGCAGTATTTTTGGTGCGGATTGATTATTAGTTTGTTTGGATGTCTCACTCTCGTTTACGGGTTCAACGAGATTTGGCTTTCGGGGTTCCCTTTCTGATGCCATGTCTTTTCTTTATACAACGTTTAGAAGTAAAGCCAACTTTTTTCAGGATCAGCGGTGCCAGAGCTTCTTATTGCTACACTTAGGGCACAGTACAACCTTCCGGGCCACCGTTTGCTGACCAGATTAGCTTTGCATGCCTCTTCGGTCGACAACCTAGCCAACGGTTGATCGAGGGCTTGGTGTCACAGCATATACTACCCCCCCAAAAGACTTGACATATATATCGATATGAGATAAGAATCTTAGGTTATAGGGGTTAAAATCCTGAGAAGATGAACTCTATAGACCTAATAGATTTAAAGATCCTATCCATCCTTCAAAGTAACGGGCGATGCCATCTGGCTGAAATAGCTAAGGAAGTGGATCTATCGTCGCCGGCGGTAATGGAGAGGGTCAGGAAACTTGAGGCGCAAGGCGTCATCAAGAGTTATCAAGCTGTCCTCGATGCCAGAAAGATAGGTAAAGATGTCACCGCCTTCATTGGCGTTTCAGTTGACCACCAACGGCATATTGAGGCGTTCGCGTCACATATGATGGGACAGCATGACGTGCTCGAATGCCATCACGTAACAGGAGATGAGAGCTTTATTCTAAAGGTCAAAACTGCCAACACCGATTCCCTGGAAAAACTACTAGCAGAGATCCGTTCTATAGAGGGAGTAACAGGAACGATAACGAAGGTGGTTCTTTCGACTCCCAAGGAGAGTCAGAGGTTAGAATTCGATAATGGACTCGCAGAGGGTTCAGGGAGAAAGAAGATAAAAGCTAACGGGAAGAGGTCGATTCCGCAAATTTAATATTGACGTAAAGTAAATTTCTCGATATTTGCTAGTGGTCTGCCGTAGATTACCTACGCTTTGAAAGTCGGACGGCACCTTTTTTGTACCGCATTGCCGAAGGATATGAACATGAAAAAACCCGGGTTCCCTCCTAAACAGGGACTTTATGATCCGAAATTCGAGCACGACGCGTGCGGCGTCGGCTTCGTGGTCAATATCAAGGGCGATAAATCCCGCCAGATCGTCGAGCAGGCGCTGACCGTCCTGGAAAATCTGGATCACCGCGGCGCGTGTGGCTGCGAGGAGAATACGGGCGATGGGGCTGGTATCCTGCTCCAAGTCCCGCACGCTTTTTTTCAGCACGCATGTGAGGGTCTGGGAATTCGTTTGCCTGAACCCGGACAGTATGGCGTCGGCATGATTTTCCTGCCGCCCGATCGAGATGAGCGCCAGCGGTGTGAACAGACCCTCGAAGAAATTATCGCCAGCGAGGGGCAGCGGCTCCTCGGATGGCGTAAGGTGCCCACGGATAACCTTTATCTTGGAGAGACGGCAAAGTCCTGCGAGCCGTTTGTCCGTCAGGTTTTCATTGGCCGTAACGAGTCCATCAAGGATGACTTGGCGTTCGAGCGCAAACTGTACCTCATCCGTCGCCGCGCGGAAAACGCGCTGCGCTGTGGAGAGGATGCCCTCGGGGAGTATTTCTACATCCCGAGCCTGTCGTACAAGACGATCATCTATAAAGGCATGCTGACGCCGCGACAGCTCACTACGTTCTATCCTGATCTGACCGATCCTTTGGTTGAGACGGCCATTGCCGTGGTTCACTCGCGCTTCAGCACGAATACCTTTCCGAGCTGGGGGCGTGCGCATCCTTATCGCTACTTAATCCACAACGGTGAGATCAACACCTTGCGCGGAAACGAAAACTGGATGCATGCGCGTCAGGCGATGCTGGCTTCGCAACTGTTTGGCGCCGACTTGCCGAAACTGTTTCCTATCATTCAAGAAGACGGCAGTGACTCCGCCAAATTCGACAACTGCCTGGAATTTTTGGCGTTGAGCGGACGCTCCCTGCCCCACGCGATGATGATGATGATCCCCGAGCCGTGGGAAAACCATGAGAGCATGGACGATCGGAAGCGGGCTTTTTACGCATACCACAGCAGCCTGATGGAGCCATGGGACGGACCGGCCTCGATTGCATTCACGGACGGTAAAATCGTCGGCGCGGTGCTCGATCGCAACGGTCTGCGCCCGTCCCGTTACTATGTCACCAAGGACGATCTGGTGGTCATGGCCTCGGAGGTTGGCGTGCTCGACGTGCCGCCCGAGCGAGTCTTGGAAAAACGCCGGCTGCAACCTGGCCGTATGTTCTTGGTCGATACGGAAGAGGGGCGCATTATCAGCGACGAAGAGATCAAGCAGCAGATGGCCAGCACCCGTCCGTATCGTCAATGGCTGAACGAACACTCCGTGCATTTCGATAAGCTGCCGAGTCTACCCGAGAAACAGCCGCCGCATCATCATTTAGCCACCTTGCAGCGCCTGCAGGCGTTCGGCTACAACTTTGAAGATCTGCGCATCAACGTCGGGCCGATGGCCCAGAACGGTATCCAGCCGGTCGGCTCGATGGGCACCGACACCCCACTGGCCGTGCTGTCCGACAAACCGCAGCTGCTCTACAACTATTTCAAGCAGCTCTTTGCGCAGGTGACCAATCCGCCGATCGATCCGATCCGCGAGGAGTTGATTACCTCAACGACCCTCACCCTTGGTTTGGAAGGGAATCTGCTGGAGCCGAAGCCCGAAAGTTGCCGGCAGCTCAGGCTCTCAACTCCCATTCTGAAGAACTCGGAAATGGAGAAGCTGCGCCAGATCGATTTGCCCGGGGTCAAGTCGGTAACCTTGCCGATTCTCTTCAACCCGCACGAAGGCAAAGCGGGTCTCGAACGGGCGTTGGAGGATCTGTATCGCTCGGCGGACCAGGCGATCGCCAATGGCGCGACGATTCTGATCTTGTCAGACAAAGGGGTTGATCGAACTCATGCCCCGATTCCTGCCTTGTTGGCCACATCGGGCCTCCATCATCACCTCATCCGCTCGGGCACTCGCACCCGTGCAGGCTTGGTGCTCGAGTCTGGAGAGCCGCGTGAGGTGCACCACTTCTGTCTGTTGATCGGCTATGGTGCCCAAGCCATCAATCCTTACCTGGCCTTCGAGTGTCTGAATGACATGATCAACGAAGGGATGTTGAAGGACATCACCTACTACGACGCGGTCAAAGGCTACATCAAGGCCGTCGTCAAAGGCGTCGTAAAGGTAATGGCCAAGATGGGGATATCGACTATTAAGTCCTACTGTGGCGCGCAAATCTTCGAGGCGGTCGGCCTCGGCCAGGAGTTGATCGACAAATACTTCACCTGGACGCCATCCAGGGTCGGAGGCATCGGCTTGGACGAGATCGCGCTGGAGGCGCAACAGCAGCATGCCAGGGCATTCCCGACGTTCCCGCTCAACGGCCATACGCTCGAGGCTTACGGCCAGTACCAATATCGGAAGGACGGGGAACTGCATCTGTTCAACCCCAAGACGATTCACCTCTTGCAGAAGGCGTGCCGCAACAACGATTACGCCACGTTCAAAGAATACACAAAGCTCATCGACGATCAGTCCGAACAGATGGCGACCTTGCGGGGCCTGATGGAATTCAAGTACGCCGGCGAAGCTATTCCCATTGAGGAAGTGGAGCCGGTGGAGGCGATCGTCAAGCGTTTCAAGACCGGGGCGATGTCGTATGGTTCTATCAGCAAAGAAGCGCATGAAGCCCTCGCCATCGCCATGAACCGTATCGGCGGCAAGAGCAACACCGGGGAGGGCGGTGAAGATCCGGCGCGCTACGTTCCAGACGCCAATGGAGATTCACGCAACAGCGCGATCAAACAGGTCGCCTCAGGCCGGTTTGGGGTGACGAGCTATTACTTGACCCAGGCGAAGGAGCTGCAAATCAAGATGGCCCAGGGCGCCAAGCCGGGTGAAGGAGGCGAGCTGCCTGGCCGGAAGGTCTATCCGTGGATCGCGAAGGTGCGGTATTCGACGCCTGGCGTCGGTCTCATCTCACCGCCGCCACACCATGACATCTATTCGATCGAAGATCTGGCGCAACTGATCCACGACCTCAAAAACGCCAACCACCACGCTCGCATCAGCGTTAAACTCGTCTCTGAAATAGGAGTGGGGACGATCGCCGCCGGGGTGGCCAAAGGCCATGCGGACGTCGTCCTGATCAGCGGTCACGACGGCGGCACGGGCGCTTCGCCGCAAACCAGCATCAAGCACGCCGGGTTGCCATGGGAGCTCGGTCTCGCAGAAACCCATCAGACGCTGGTCCTCAATAATCTCCGCAGCCGCATTGCAGTGGAAACTGATGGGCAGCTAAAAACTGGGCGTGACGTTATAGTCGCCGCGCTTCTGGGAGCCGAAGAGTTCGGGTTTGCGACCACGGCATTGGTCACGCTGGGCTGCATCATGATGCGGGTCTGTCATTTGGATACCTGCCCGGTCGGCATAGCGACGCAGAATCCCGTCTTGCGCAAGAAATTCGAGGGCGATCCCTCGCATGCCGTCAACTTCATGCGCTTCATCGCCCAGGAGATACGCGAGTACATGGCGAAGTTAGGCTTCCGCACGGTCAATGAAATGATCGGTTGCTCGGATAAGCTTGAA
>VBLN01000177.1:0-13384 GCA_005878685.1 Deltaproteobacteria bacterium
TTCAAGTAACTCATTGTCTGGCATCTGTCTCCAGGGGCCATGTCCCCTGATGATGTCGTTGACTGTTCCCCTCGCTAGTCCTGCGACTTCAGCGATCATCCCAGGCTCAAAGCCCATCTCGTGCATCACACGAACTAAAACCGCTGCTGCGGGATCTGTCCGTTTCCCTCTGGCCACCGCCTTCGCCGTGTTTAGAAAGTGTCTTTAATGGCCCGTTCCGCGAATGCAGGAACCCTTTTTTGCTTCGCGCCGTGTCTGGCTAGGAACCGTCAGACCGAGATGCCCAGGCGGGAGGTGCCCACGACCCCTCCTGTTAAAAAAAACGTTCCAGAAATGTTCCAACTCTGGATGAGAATCCATGTCACTCGGTGACAAGTGAATGTTGAGATGTGGTTGATTTCTTTCGTCCATGACACTCTATGTCATTCATTGGTTTTGTGGTCGGTTTCTGCTACATAAAAGCCGTGGAGAAAAAAAGCCATTACCGTGTAGTTATCCTGGGATCTGGTGCCGCGGGTCTGACGGCCGCTATTTATGCCGCTCGCGCCAATCTTGAACCCTTGGTGATCGAGGGCTCACAACCTGGCGGGCAGTTGACCATCACAACGGACGTGGAGAACTATCCTGGATTTCCCAAGGGGATCCTAGGGCCGGAACTCATGGAGGAGTTTAAGAGACAGGCAGAGCGGTTTGGGACGAAAACTGTCTTCGGGGATGTGACAGGGGTCAATCTGAAGCAGAGACCCTTCCAAATCACGGCAGGCAAGGAGTCTTACACCTGCAATGCTTTGATCATAGCAACCGGAGCATCGGCCAAGCTACTAGGCTTGGAGTCGGAAAAAAAGCTGATGGGCTACGGAGTGTCAGCTTGCGCCACCTGTGACGGCTTCTTTTTCAAAGAAAAGGAGGTGGTGGTTGTGGGAGGAGGGGACACGGCAATGGAGGAGGCCCTCTTCCTGACCAAATACGCAACTAAAGTCAGCGTGGTGCATCGCCGCAGCGAGCTTCGGGCTTCGAAAATCATGCAGGATCGAGCCAAGAAAAATCCTCGCATCTCCTTCATCTGGGACTCTGTTCTCGATGACATCTACGGCAACCCGAAAGATGGCGGGGTCAAAGGGGTAAGGCTAAAAAACCTGAGGAGCGGCGCCTCGCAGGATTTCAAGTGTGACGGGATCTTCATCGCCATTGGACACGAGCCCAACACCAAGCTCTTTGCCGGGCAGCTAGAAGTGGATGAGTTCGGCTACCTCAAGACTCACAACGGAACGTCCACAAACGTTCCCGGAGTCTTCGCCTGTGGCGACGTGCAGAATCGCATTTATCGTCAGGCAATCACCGCTGCAAGGAGTGGCTGTATGGCCGCCATCGATGCGGAAAAATTTCTAGAGAGTCTGGAAGAGTAAAGAAGAAGTCGTCTGGCTTTCGGGTGGCCTAAGGCGGGGAGGGCCGCCCTTCGATCTTCCATAAATAAAGCGTCCGTGGCTGTCCAAAGTCATCGGGTCCAGCCAGATTTTCAGGTAAATATTCCACCTTGGTTGGCGGCCAGCCTTCAACATCAAAATCGTGAGCGACGATTCGGGTGCCTGGTTTTAGCCGCTGCAATTTGGGCCGCATCTGGTTGTTGAACCAGCGGAACATGTAGAGGGTAACGACCGTAGCGCCTGAAATGTCGACCGTCAGAGCATCCCCCGCGTGGAACTCCACCAGGTGACTGACACCTTCCTCCAGTGCTTTTGCCTGCGCCAGTTCGACCAACTTCGGATCTAGATCTATTCCAACGCCTTTAGCGCCATACTTCTTTGCCGCCTGGATGACGATCCGCCCGTCTCCGCTTCCCAGATCGTAGACCACGTCGTCTCTTTTGACTTCGGCCAGCTCTAGCATTCGGTCCACGACCGGCATGGGCGAGGGCACAAAGGGGATGGGTTGTTCTTGAGGCGATGCCTTCGTGAAAAGAATAAGGAGCAAAAATGCCGACAGTAGAGTTAAGAATTGATTTCTTACCATGATCTTAGAGACCGAGGGGGGGATGAGCCTGGACATCCTTTCCGTCAAACCTTCTCGAATCGATCTGCTCGTCCTTAAAATTTTTCGGCACACTACCCGATAAGGTGCGGTCGTGTCAACCTTATGTACTCGTCCTATGCACTCGTCCTGTGCGAATGTCGAGATGAACGGTTTTCCTTTTTACTTTTCGGACATGCCGGGTTGTGGTATGTAACGTGGCCTGTGCTTACCGTCAGGTGCGCGCGCTCAGCGAGTCAGGTTGAAGATCTCTCTCTCGATGCGGTTCCGGATCTTTTGGGGAGGACCGACATTGCCCTCTGGTTCGACCTCAGTTCCCCTACACAAGCAGAGTTGGACTTCCTGGAGAAGCAGCTCAGGATTCACCACCTAACCCTGGAAGATATCGTCAAGCAGAACCAACGGGCAAAAATCGAATCCTTTGAAGGCTACATCTATCTGGCCATTCATCCGCTCATGCGCAAAAACGATTTAGAGATCGAGCCTGCCGAGGTAGACCTGCTCTTGGGGCGCAACTGGGTCGTCATGGTTCGCTACGAATCGATACCCGGGCTGATCGAAAGCTCTCAACTCAACGAACGGTTCAATCTCGCTCTCGCTCGTAGCGCCGACTTTCTGCTCTATACTATCGTGGATCTGATCGTGGATAGCTATTTTCCTCTACTGGATCAATTGGATGAGGAGATCGATCTCCTGGAGGACAAACTCTTGGAGCAGGCCGATATCGAGGACATGAATCGATTGCTCACGTTGAAGCGCTCGCTGGTCCACATCCGGCGGGCAGTGTCGCCCCAGAGAGAAGTTTTCAATCAGCTCACACGCCACGATTTTCCCTTCATTCGCCCAGAGCATACGGTATACTTTAGGGACGTCTACGATCACCTGATCCGCATTACGGAAGAGCTCGACAGCTTGCGTGACATTCTGTCGGGCGCCCTGGAGGTCCATCTCTCCTCAATCTCGAATCAGTTGAACGTGACGATGAAGCGGCTTACAGCGTGGGGCACGATCTTTGTCATCGTGACGGCCATTGCCGGCGTCTACGGCATGAACTTCGAGTACATGCCGGAACTGAAGTGGCGCTATGGCTACCCCGCCGTCATGGCCCTCATGACAGTGATTTCGATTGGGCTCTACTTTTATTTTAAGAAAAGGGATTATTTCTAAGTGTCGCGAGCGTCATGCACGATTCCCATCGTTAAACCTTTCGGCTTCGCCAATCCCTTAGGATTTCCAGAGCTGCCAACCTTCCCGAGGCGCCCATGACGCATAGATAAAGGTTCTTTATCGGCGTGCGGTACTGGGCCCAGCCAGGGAGAGACCTGACCTGGTGATACCCAACCGGCGCGTCAGCATGCTCCTCTTTTGTCTGGCCAATTGAATTTTATCGGCATGGGAGATATGAAATTTAGCTCCGGGAACCCAGAGCTCGTCGCTAGTCTTTGAGATGAGTACACAAAGAATCTACCTCCCCGTTACCGTCGATAAAAGCCATCTCGTCACCATCGGCGAGCGGCTCTACTCCGAAAGCATCGAGCTAATCCGAGAGCTGGTAAACAACGCCTATGATGCTGATGCCACGGTGGTTCAAGTCACCGTCGCGCCTGAGTCAGTTACTGTAGAAGACAACGGCGTCGGAATGGACATGCAGGGACTTGAGCAATATTTTGTGATTGGCTCTCAGGAAAAACTTATGCGGCCGAAATCACCAACCTTTAAGCGTGACCGCATCGGTCAGTTCGGCATCGGAAAATTTGCCACGCTATCGGCCTGCAATCGCTTTATTGTAGCGACTCAAAAGGGAGACTTTGCCGCTCGAGTGGTATTCGACAAAGAGGAGTGGTCCGGAATAGGGAGCGAATGGAAGCTTCCTTTGGAGATCCTTGCGCCAAATTCTGAAAGAGGTAATGGAACCACAGTGACTCTCCTGGGCCTGACTAAGCGGTTTGATCCTCCAGATGTGGAGCGCAAGCTTATCGAGGGGGTGCCATTAAAGGCGCCTAGCTTTGCCGTCACTCTGAATGGAGTTCCGATCCGGCCGCAAAGTCTTTCAGGGCATTCTATCCCTTTCCTGGAAGGGACTGGGTTTGGTCCGGTCAGCGGAGAGATCGTCATCCTTCCCGCTTCGGCTGCCTCCATCGAGGCCCTAGGCATCGAGATCAAGGTAAAACAGGTAACGATCAAACGCGATCTGTTTGGAGCGGAGACCTGGGGCAAAGCGGCGGCGAGAATTCGCGGCGAGGTCCACGCTGACTTCCTGCCAATTACCAGCGATCGAACTGGATTTGTGATGGATTCACCCGAATACGTGGCGTTCCAGCAAACCATGCAGCGGGTGATGACTGAAGTTCGCTCTGTACTGAACCGGCTTACGGGTCAGAGGGAAAGGAGGGCTGCATCCCGCGCTCTTGGCGAGGCCATGGAGCGCGTTACTCGAGCGCTCGTGCGAAACCCGGATTTTTCTCCTTTTGGCGCGCTTCCTATGGGGGAATCGGGGGGAATTGGTGGGGCAGCAGCCACTCGATCCGCCTCAGGGGAGGTCCAACAAGAAAGCCCTATCGAACCGAAAAAAGCTCAGACGAGACGCCAACGAAAGAAGGCTCCGAGAGTGAAGCGGCTTACACCTGACGCTGTGGTACGGCGTCTCAGACTTGGTCAGGCAGGGATCTCCTGCTGTCTGGACCACTTCGGAGAAGAAGAATCAGAATGCTTTAGCGAGGGAACCATCGTCTACGTCAACCGTGATCATCCCTTGTACAAGAGAGAGGCCAAAAAGGCCGATACCCACACGATGCATATAGCCCGCCTGCTTACTCAGGAGATTGCTTTGATGAAGGACCCGCGTAACCCGCGCCAGGCTTTTGAGCGCCAATCTAAGCTCCTGCGGGACGCCTTTGTGGATGAGTGAACTTCAAATGAGGTATCTGGACTGTCTTAGTTGTAAAGCGAAGGGTGCCCCCTCAATGATGGGTTTTAGCCCTCTAGTTAAGGAGTATCGGGTAGCTGGGCGCTATGCCAGACGGCGACTATCCATAGGACATCGTCCCGGGGACCGGCCGCATGAAAAACAGCTGATCGACGCTAAGTTCTCCGTGAAATATATTTCCTTCGGTCAGCCCGAACTCCTGCTCGAGGTCCCAGGGTGTCAGCACTTGGCGGTGGAGGATGATGTTTTTCAAATTTGGCGCATACTCGCTGAGGGTAGCGACAACCGTATCGCCGAATTCTTCCCGTCGGTCCGGCCAGCTGCCTTCTTTGAGCTGATATGGAGCGTACTGGACGAAAATCGACATGACATGTTTTCCCGGCGGGGCCAGAGAGGGATCGATCGTAGAGGGGATCACGATATCCAAGTAGGGTCGGCGGGAGAAGCTCCCGTACTTAGCATCATCATAGGCACGCTCCAGGTAATCGATGGATGGGCTAATCGATATGGCGCCGTGAAGATGCGGGCCTTCTCCTGGCAAAGAAGTAAAATTGGGAAGAGCATCCAGGGCCAGGTTGACCTTTCCGAAAGAGCCGCGCATCCTAATCTGGCTCACCTGTCTGACAAATTCCGGATCCAGTTGAGCCGGCTCGACCAGCTTCAAGAAGGTTCGCTTGGGATCTACAGCAGAGGTGACCACCTGGCCTTGAATCTCCTCGCCGCTCCCCAGCACTACTCCAGCTGCGCGCCCGTTCTTGATGAGAACTTGAGCCACGGCTGCCTCGGTTCGGATCTCCGCGCCATGACTCTCAGCGGCCCTTGCAAGGGCGCGGCTTACGCTTCCCATGCCGCCTCGCGCCCATCCCCATGAGCGAAAAACAGCGTCGATCTCTCCCATGTAGTGATGGAGCAAAACATAGGCGGTCCCGGGAGACCTGGGGCCGAGGAATGTGCCGATGATGCCGCTTGCGGCCATGGTCGCCTTGAGCGCCTCGGTTTCGAACCACTCGCCCAGGTAGTCGGCCGAGCTCATCGTCATGAGTTTCATTAGGTCGTAGAGCAGATGGGTTCCGAGCTTGCGAAAGTGGCGGCCGAGACGCACGAGCTTAAACAGCTCGCGCGGGTTGAGCGAGGTGGGGTCGGGTGGCACGGTGGCGAGCAGAGGCTTCACCGCCATCGCCAACTGGTGCATGAGCTTGCCGAAGTGCTCATAGGCCTCGGCGTCCGTCGACGAATGGCGCATGATTTCGCGGCGCGTCTCAGCATGATCGCTCCAGCGAGCGAGAGAGTCGCCATCAGGCAGCGGCGTGAAGGTACAATCCAGAGGGATCACTTCCAAGCCGAATCTCGGGAGATTCAGCTCCCGGATTACTTCCGGCCGCAAGAGACTCACCACATAGGAGCAGACGGAATACTTGAAGCCAGGATAGATCTCTTCGGTAACAGTTGCGCCGCCGATCACATGACGGCGCTCGAGCACCAAAACTTTTTTCCCGGCCTTAGCCAGATAGGCCGCATGGGTGAGACCGTTGTGGCCCGCGCCGATAACGATAACGTCGTATGCTTTCATTTTAAATGGCCTTGTGGGAGCAATTCTCAGCTACTCCCACCAGTTTAGCATTTACTTGCTTCAGGGCGCATTTTTGGTAATTTCGTGGCATTAGTCAACGACGATGCCAATCGGGACCCCGTTTCATTCGCGCACTTCGGCCTTGTGCGTCAGCCACAACTGGCGCGTCTGGTCCGGCTACGTCGTGGCAAGCTCCTATGCGGTCCTGCACGACCGCGAATATCACGCTATCAGGAACTCCGCAGCCCTCATCGATGTCTCTCCGCTCTATAAGTACGACATCGGCGGCAGGGATGCCCTAAAATTTGTCAACCGCGTCATAACCAGAGACGTGTCAAAGTGCGCGCTCCAGCAGGCGATGTACACCTGCCTCTGCGACGAAGAGGGAAAGGTCATCCAAGACGGTACTCTGTTTCGATTGGAAGAGAACCGCTTCCGCTTTCATCTGGCTGAGCCGAGTCTGCGCTGGTTTCAAATCAATGCCACGGGCATGGAGGTCCATATTCAAGATGTCTCCGAGCGGGTGGCCGCTGTGGCTCTCCAGGGGCCCACGTCGCGCGAGATCCTGAGACAGACATTGGATGGTGACATTGACCAGTTACGATTCTTTCGCTTCACGTTCGGCAACGTCGGCAGCGTTCGGGCGATGATCTCGCGCACAGGCTACACTGGCGATCTGGGCTACGAGATTTGGGTTTCTGCAAACCAGGCGGAGGAGCTTTGGGATCGTCTGATAGAGTTCGGGAAGCCCTACGGGATTACACCCGCAGGGATGCTGGCGCTGGATATGGCGCGTTTAGAAGCTGGATTTATTCTGCTGGAGGTCGATTACACCAGCGTGGAAAAGGCCCTTATTCCTTTGCAGAAGCATTCTCCATTCGAGATTGGCTTGGGCTGGACGGTCAGTCTCGACAAGGAAAACTTTGTTGGCCGGAGGGCATTGCTGGAAGAGAAGCGACACGGTTCATCGAGGCAGCTTATAGGTCTAGAGATCGACTGGGACGACTATGAGCGCCTCTATCAGGAGGCCGGCCTGGCTCCTCAGCTTCCGACGGCCGCATGGAGAGGTGGGGCGCCTCTGTATCGGGCCAGCAAGCAAGTAGGGCAAGCGACCACTGGTGGTTGGTCGCCGACGATAAAGAAATACATTGCTTTGGCCACTGTCCAAAGCAGGTTCTCTCAACCCGGAACAGAGCTCTTTATGGAGGTAACGGTGGAGTACGTCAGGAAGAAGGTGAGGTCCACTGTTGTTAAGCCACCCTTTTTTGATCCGGAGAGAAAGAGGCGGTAAGCGCCTTTATAAAACCACCTTGGCTCTTGCGCAGTCCCCAGTCTTAAGGCACTCAGTCCTGCGCCGCTACAATCCCAGCACACCCGCAACCACGCCTTCGCATACCTTGGCCATAAAATCGAGGTCCAGGGTTTCCAGTGTATCTGACGGTCGGTGATAGTGCGGGTTACGAAAGAAGGAGGTGTCGGTAACCAGCAGGGCTGGATAGCCAAGATCCCAAAAGGGGGAGTGGTCGCTTAGACGCACTGCGGGTAACAGGAATCCATTTCCTAAAACTGTTAAAGTTTCCACTGGCAGCCCGCGCACTCGCTGCATAGGACGCGTAAATTGCCTGAGCAGCGAGTAGGAACGCCAGTTGCCGACAATTCCGATAAAATCTCCGCGCTCGGGATAGAACCAGCTTAAGCCCAGGGGGTAATTTTGACTTCCGGGACGGCGGTCTGTGAATCCTACCATTTCCAGGGATATCATCGCTCTTATTCTTGCTCCGGCGCTTTTAAGCCTTTTGGCCAGGTGGGCGCTACCGATCATGTTTTGTTCTTCCAGGTTGAAGGCACATAAGAGGAGTTGATACTTGAGCCTCGCAGCTGCAAGTAGGCGCGCCGCCTCTAAGAGGACAGCAACCCCACTAGCATTATCGTCAGCTCCCGGAGTGCCTTCAACAGAATCAAAGTGGGCTCCCAGGATCACCAAAGAGGCATTCGGGTTAGCTCTTCCACGGCCGATGATGTTGCGATAACTCTTGCCCAAGTACGTGAAGGGATCGCTCTCCACCTGGAGTCCGTAGCTCTTGAGCTCGCTTTCGATGTAACTCTCTACTTCTGCCAGGCGGCGCGGACTGTTAAAGGGATTTCTCTCGCCGACAATCCGCTCAAGTTTTTTTTTGAGCTCTGAGGGATCAATAGCCGCCTGCACGCGGGTACCTGTGAGTTTGCTAGCCGATTCTTTAGGGATATGGAAGTTTTGGCTGGTTCGTTATCTTCCTTGGGCTGGCATCCTGATGGGAACCTCTCGCTCGCGAAGGTAATTTTTACATTCCATGATTGTGTATTCTCGGTAGTGAAATATGGAAGCAGCGAGAGCAGCGCTAGCCTTGCCGATGGTCAGGCCCTCATAGATGTGCTCTAAGCTTCCTGCACCTCCAGAAGCGATCACCGGAATTCTCAACCGATCAGAGATGGTTCTGGTCAACTCCAAATCATAGCCTTCTTTGGTTCCATCTCGATCCATGCTCGTAAGCAGGATCTCTCCCGCGCCGTAGCTCTCCATCTTTTCTGCCCACGCACAGGCATCGATCCCCGTGGGCCTCCTCCCACCATGGGTAAAGACCTCCCAGCCCCGCGCTGCGCGCTTAGCATCTATCGCCACCACGATGCATTGGCTACCGAAGGTTTCTGCTGCTTCACGGACAAACTCTGGTCGTAGGACCGCTCCGGTGTTGATGGAAACCTTGTCTGCTCCGGACCGAAGCAGCCTCCGAACATCATCTCCAGAATGATTTCCCGATTTTCGTGGGAGGCGGTGATGTCTAAAAAGCACAGCTCATCAGCGCCTTCGCGGTCATAGACGCGGGCGATTTTTATCGGATCGCCCGCATCGCGCAGCCCGAGGAAATTGACTCCCTTGACAACGCGTCCCGCATTCACATCGAGACAAGGGATAATGCGCTTAGCCAACATGAAGAATAGAGTCTAACTAAGACCCCATAAGAGCTCAAGGGAAACCTGCTTGAGTCTTTTTGTAGAATCAAAATGGACTAGCAAGAGGTTTGTCTAAAGGAAATGTCTCTTTGCTCCTCGGCCCAGCAAGGATCCCCTCGATGGTTTTTCAAGGCCGTTGGGTTTTGATGAGCGTCAAATCTGGTGAGTGCCCCTGGCCCGTCTTCGGGACCTTTCCCCCCTATCTTTCCCATTTTTTATAGGGTTTGGAGCTCTAAGACCTAAGTTGTAAATTTTCTTGAAAAGTAGCGTAAAAAAAAAGAAAATGCTGTTTCAATTCTGCCGGAGATGCTTATTAGATGTGCCAGAGCCGGGCTAAATAAAGGCTAATAAAAAGGAGGAAAGAAAGATATGGTTTATCGCTTAAGTTTACCACTATGTGGTTTCTTGTTTTTAGGGCTGATTTCTTTGGTCGGTTGTTCCCCTTCTGCGACTAAACCAGGGGTAGCCTCGGGTTCCTCTGGGGGTCAAGAGGGGGCGGCGAAAGAAAAAGCTAGGACGGTAGCCAGCGAATCATCTCCTCGTTCCAGTTTAGAAGCGCTACGGGAGGGCAAGCCCGCAGCGGAGGGCCCTTTGAAGGAGGTCTATTTTGATTACGACAAATACGATCTCAGGGCGGACGCTCGGGAGACGCTTAAAGCCAGTGCGGCGTGGTTGAAGTCGAACCCTTCGGCGCGAGTGGAGGTTGAGGGACATTGTGACGAGCGCGGAACGAACGAGTACAACTTGGCGCTGGGCGCGAAGCGGGCTCAGGCGGCGAGGGACTATTTGGTGACGTTGGGGATACCGACGCAGCGGCTGTCGACGATCAGTTACGGAAAGGAATTACCGGTGTGCAGAGAAGGTACGGAGGCCTGCTGGCAGAAGAATCGTCGCGACCGCTTTGCCGTCCAATCTGCAAAGCCGACGTCTTAATAATCGATCGCTTCGGGTCCTAGCTCGGCTGCCGTTTTCCGCTTGACAAGGGGGAAGCGTTAAAGTATAGGGCTTAGGTCGTAGGCAATGGGCAAGGCCTAGGTCCTATAAAAATTTCCAAGGAGCGGAGGGCTGAAATGAAAAGTCTACTCTCGATAGCATGTCTAGTTTTAATCTACACGATTTTTGTGCTTTCCTCTTGTGCTACGCAACAAGAGGCAAAGGCTCCTCCAGCGAAGTCGGCTCCAGTAGCCGAGGCAAAGGCGGCTCCTTCCTCGGAGAAGGCTTCACCCCCAGCAAAGGCGGAAGCGAAGGAGAAGGCCGAGAAGGCTCCAGCCCCGGCAAAGGCGGAGGAAGCGAAGGCCGAGAAGGCTGAGAAGGCAAAGGCCGAGAAATCAAAAGGAGATGTGGGGCTGCTCGACACTGAAAAGAATTACATGATTCTAGTCACCAAGGAGGGTAAGCTGGTCACGCTGGACTTCGATCAAAAAACCAAGGTGACGATGCTAGAGGAAAAGCCCGTCAAGATGAGCGAAGTTGGTCTCGGCTCTGCCGCGGACGTGGAATACGTAACGCAAGGTGAAAAGAAGATAGTCACCAAGATGGAGTTCAGGCCCGCCAAGGGAGAGTAAAAGTCTTATTCACCGATTTGCTCAGGCTTCGATCTGCTCGGGGCCTGAGCACTGGCCTGCGTCAAAGTCCTTTCGTCTCTCAGAGCGATCCCTGAGTTTAATGCAAACCGGAAAGAGATCCGTGTGCCTTTCGCTGGGGCTGTTTCGATAGATAGATTTCCCCCAAGTTTTTCGATCCTCTCCTTCATGGAGATTAAGCCGAAACCGTCGGTGTCACCGAGCTTGGATGGGTCGAAACCTACTCCATCGTCCGATATCGATGCCAGGACCTCGCCGTTTATCCCTTTCAGCCGGAGCTCAGCCCGCGAGGCGTGTGAATGGCGGGCGATGTTCATGAGGCCTTCCCTTAAGACATAATAGACCTGCTCCTCGATTCCAGGAGGAAGAGTCGCATCCTCTGGGTCACTTTCCAGGATAATCCTCAGTCCAAGCCCATCTCTCAGAAAACGGATATCTTCTCTGAGCCGTTCCATCAGGGTTCCTGGAAGGAATCCCCGGGTGCCTTTGCCCAAAAGGAATTGGCGAATCTCGTCCATCGAGCGTCTTGCAGCGTCCTCCATCAACTCGATCTCTTGAGCGAGTTCCTTGGGCGACTCGAGAAGATGTTTTCGGCAGGTCTCGAGGCGGAGACCGAGACTGGCAAGCGTTTGAAGCAGGCCATCGTGGAGCTCGCGTGCGATCCTTCGTCTTTCCTCCAGAGTTGCAGCCTCCTGGGCTGTTTTGGAGAGAGCTAATAACTTCTCGTTCTGCTTTCTCTCAAAGTCGCTTACGAAACCAAAGATGTAAGCCAACGTGACGAGGTAAATACTTCGGATAACAAGAAGGTCGACGGACAACGGGGCCTCCCAGAGAGACGAGAAACGGACGGACCAATAAACCATCACCCCGATAAGAGCTGTGATTAACCCTCCTTTGGTGCCGTAACGCGAGCTGGCTGTGATGACCGGAAAAAGATAGTAAGGGAAAAAGGGAGTGACGGATCTTGCAGTGGAGAGGACAAGTAAGGAAATCCAGGTGAGGTCAAGACACGTGGTCGCGAGCCCCATTTTCCTAAAATCCACTCTTCTGCTTCCTGTAAGGTAAAGGACCGCCAGGCTATAGAAGAAAAAGGAATAGAGCGAAATATCGGATAGGAGCTCAAGCCTGGGTGTTGTCTCTGGATTTAGCTCGATCACCAGAATGGCTACTACGGAAAAACCTAGCCTCAGCCACGCTAGCATCCTTTCCTTTTGCGCGAGCCATTGATCTTCGGGAGTCATCTTTTGTCGTGCGAAGCCCCTGAGCCTTGGTTGGCAATAATCAGGTTAAGACTGACTCATGAGGTCCGACCCTTTCCGCTTCCGGCAGCCGATAGTGCTTCTCCGGGTCGATCCATGATGAGCAACGCGGCCTTGAAGCGGTTATTCACCTTGAGCTTATCAAAAATATTGGTGAGATGCGTTTTGACGGTTTTTTCGCTGATAAAAATCCTTTTCCCTATCTCCTCGTTGGTCAAACCCTCAGCAACGAGCCTCAAGATTTCCATCTCTCTTTTGGTTAAGTTTTTCAGCGCGTCGCTTTCAGGTTCGCCTTTTTGTCTGATCGCCTGCGATTGAGCGATCTCCTCAAAGGCGTCGGCGGAGGACAATTCCTTGTCAACCCACAGTCCACCGCCATAGACCGTCTTGATTGCCTGTAATAGGATGGACGAAGAAACGCCTTTGAGGAGATAACCCTTCGCCCCTCCTTTGGCTGCATTCAGGATATTTTCGTCCTCAGAGAAGGCGGTGAGAATGAGCACCTTGGTGGTTGGCTCTTTTTCGCCCACTTCAAGCAGGGTCTGGACTACATCTCCTTTAGGCATCTTCAGATCCAAGAGCAAAACGTCGGGTTTAGTCCGCTCCACGACTCTACCCACCTCGTCTCCGCGGGAGGCCTCGCCGACTACAAGAATATCCTTCTCTAAGGAAAGGATCCGCTTCAGTCCTTCGCGAAAAAGTGCGTGGTCATCAGCAAGGACCACTTTAATAGGGGCCATTTTTTCCTCCCTTAGTTCTGCCAAGACCGAGCAAGCGTAAGATACTCCAACACTCTCGCCAAGCCAACGCCCTGTTTAAGCATACCGACCTCTGTTTCTCCGACTCTAGTCTTATATTTGCCTTTTGAAGCTAGTTTAACCCAAATGAAAATCATACCTATAGAGTATTGTGAAGATCAATTGTACGGGGTAGTTAATACGGGTCGCGTGGCTTTGCGAACACAAGAAGGAGGAGAAATAACTATGAGAGAAAAAGCATTGCCTCTTGCCGCCTGGGGGCTCTCACT
>VBLN01000177.1:13395-13917 GCA_005878685.1 Deltaproteobacteria bacterium
CTGGTTTGGCTTGTCCCTTCCATGGCGCAGGAGGAAAAGAAAGCAGAGAAAGGCGAAAAGGCGGAGAAGGCAGGTGAGAAGGCTGAGAAGGCAAAGGCCGAGAAAATAAAAGGAGACGTGGGGCTGCTCGACACCGAGAAGAATTACATGATTCTGGTCACTAAGGAAGGCAAGCTGATCACGTTGGACTTCGACCAAAAAACGAAGCCGACAATGCTGGAAGAGAAAGATGTTAAGATGAGTGATGTTGGTCTCGGCTCTTCCGCGGACGTGGAATACGTAACGAAAGGTGAGCAGAAACTGGTCACCAAGATGGAATTCAGACCTGCCAAAGGCGAGTAACTCCCGGTCATTTCGCACCCTAGATCCCCACTACTTAGTCTGTCTGTCCGGTGCCGGGACGGATATCTTTGCACTTGCCTGACGATCAGTACAGTAGCGCAATGACGAAGTCTAATACATTGGTTCCGGTGGGTCCGGTCCGAAAGAGATCTCCCAGGCGCTTGAAAAAATGGTAGGAGT
>VBLN01000178.1 GCA_005878685.1 Deltaproteobacteria bacterium
TGCACGACGAGAAAGCAGATCAAGGTGATGCCGAGGAAAGTCGGGACCAAAAGCAGGAGGCGTTGCAAAAGATAGGCGAGCATCGCCGTCCGCAATCAGTTCGCCGTTGGCCGGGCGCCGTATTTTTGCAGCGCCGGCGGCACCCACCAGTCCAGCGGCCAGAGGCCCCTCGGCAGGACCTCGACGCCGCGGAAGCGGCGATCGACCGGGCTCACCGCTTTGCGCGCGAAGAGAAACGTGTAGGGCTGCTCGTCGTCCAGGATGCGCTGGAACTCCTTCGACAGCTCGATGCGCTTGTTGTGATCGAACTCGCGGCGGTAGTCCTCCAGGATCTTGTCCACGCGGGCGTTTTTGTAGCCGATGTGGTTGGAGCCCTTGTTCGCCGTCTGCGAGGAGTGCCATACCTGATAATTGTCGCCCTCGCTCACCGGCATCTGCCAGCCCAGGATGACCGCGTCGAACTTGTGGTTTTTGACGTCGTCCAAAAAGATCGTCCAGTCGAGCCGCCGGACCGAGGCGGCGACGCCGTGCTTCTTTAGCTCGTCCTGCAAGGTCAACGCCACGCTCTCGCGGACATCGTTGCCGGAATTGACTTTGATCTCGAAGCGGAGCGGGACTTTTTTCCCGTCGATGGTCTTGTCGAGCACGCCGTCGCCGTCGGAGTCCTTCCAGCCGGCCTCGGCGAGCAGTGCCAGCGCCTTCTTGGGATCGTACGGATAGCTATAGAGGTTCTTGTCGTACTCCGGGCGGAAGAAATAGAGCGGCCCGTCGACGATCTGGCCGAGGCCGAACAGGATCGTCTTAACCATCTGCTAGCGATTAGTGAAATAGATCATCGCCTGGCGCACGCGCTTGTCGCGGAAGATCGGGCTCTGATTGTTCCAGCCGACGTAGGAATAGGTCGGGCTGTAGTATTCGTATTTTTCGAACTGCTTTTTGAACCGTTCGCTGCTCGTGCCGCGCTTGGCTTGAATCGGCGTCAGGTCCATCGTGTCGAGGTCGCCGCTCTTCAACTGGATGAGGGCGGCGTCCAGATTGTTGATGATCCGAAAGCGGAGCCGGTCGAGATGCGGCTGGTCGATGCCGGCCTTCCCGTTGCCCCAGTAGCTCGGGTCGCGGACGAGCTGGACTTCCTGCCCGGTCTTCCAAAAGGCGAACTTGTAGGGGCCGCTGCCGACGGGGTTGCGGCTGTAGTTGTTGTTGAAGTTCTCCGCGAAGCGCTTCACGGCGGCGGGGTGCTGTTTGGGATCGTGCAAGAGATCCGCCGACGTTTTGCAGCAGGTTGTCAGGGTCGTAAAAATGGCGCGACAGGACCGTGATCTCGCCCAGCACCTGCTCGTTCAAAAAGTACTGCTCCTTGGTCTTGAAGCGGATCGTGTACGGATCGAGCAGTTCGGCGTCGACCACCGAGTCGTAGTAGACGCGGAGAAACGGCGCGTCGACCAGCGGGCACTTGATCGCCTTGACGCTGAACAGCACGTCTTCGCCCGTGACCGGCCGGCCGTCGGAGAAGCGCACGTCGCGGCGGATTTTGAAGGTGTATGTGAGCTTGTCTTTCGAGATCTCCGGCCGCGCCTCCGCGAGCAACGGCCGGAGCTCAAGAGTGCGCGGATCGAGCTGCAAGAGGGTCTCGAAGATGAAGTTGAGAACCTCGCTCGCCGACGCGTCATTGCTGGTCAGCGGGTTGAGCTGCTCGGGATCGCTCAGGCTATGGTTCAACAGCCAGTCGCCGGTGACGGGTGTTAGAGCTTCCTCTTTTCCGGGGACTCCCTGGGGTGCAGGACGATCGGTCTCGGCTCTCTCTCCACCTCCACATCCTGAAAAAGATAGAGACAGTGACAGAGATAGACAAAAAAGACCGAGCCAAAAACTCCTTATCTCGAAGCCTCTCTGTCTCAAATCTCTGTCTCTGTCTGCCACTTTTTTTACCCTCCCAGCGACTCGATAGGCAGCTCTTTAACGTTGCCCGGCTTTTCCTGAACAAAGAGATCGGATGGAAAGGTGGCATTAAGCTCCGGCTCTTGGTAGCGAATCTCTACCCACCTCTGCTGCGCCGGAGCCTCCACAGAGATCTTTAAAGGGAAGGATCCCGCAGGCGTGGAGGAATAATCAGAGAATATCGCTCTCAACTCTATCTCGCCTCCGTCCCGGGAACGCTCCCATTTGATCGGAACGACCAGAGCCGGGTCGAAGGCAACCGCATCTTTTCGCCCGCCGCCGATATCTCTGTAAATAGAATTCCCCTCGCCTTCCCAACGCCCGTGAATCTCAACCGGTGGCAGCCCTATGAGGAGCAAAGTCAACTCATGGAGTTCCAGAGGGACCTGAGTATAACGGAGGAGATTCTCTTTGGAGCTCTTGCCGCGAAGAAAAAGGGCCTCCCGCGGATGGAACCCGATAATTTCTTGCCCATTCACGGTAACAATCAGTATCGCCCCTAGAGGCGAGAGAGTTTCCAAGCGCAAGCGGTCCGGACGACGGACCACAACCGCCTCTTGGAAGCTCCCCTTGCCATCTCTCCCCGAATAGGAGACCGAGGCCAAGGCACGAAGGGAGCGGAATTGCTCAAGCCTTTGAGCCAGACCCTTAACTAGCTCACTCGGATCGCGGCTTATGGACGGAATGGGTTCGGGTAGATTTTTATCCGGGGAAACGATATTCGTGCAGCCGATCAACGCCAAGAAAAGGGAGCTAACGATAAAGGCATGGGTGCCTGGCAGGTAAGCGCGTTCTTCCCCGCGCGAGAATTTCAAATCTTTTTCTCCACCTGTTGGATCTTTTCTCGAATCCTTTTGAGCTGCTCCTCTTCCTTGGATCGTTTGAGGGCGTCCTGGTAGCGTTGCAGCGCCTTATCCACCTTGCCCACCTTTTCATAGGCGTCGCCGAGATGTTCAGTGATGGTGGGGTCATCCACGGTCAGCTCCACCGCCCGTTCTAATTGCTCCACCGCCCTCCGATAATCACCCCTCTGGTAATAGACCCATCCCAGACTGTCAATATAGAAGCCGTCGTTGGGCTCAACCTTGAGCGCCCTAAGAATCAATTCCTCAGCCTCATCGAGACGCACCCCCATCTCCGCCCAGGTATAGCCCAGATAATTCAGCGCCGGGGCATTTTGCGGGTTAAGCTCGATGGCTTTCTTCATATGCTCGACCGTCTTGTCCTTGTTTTTGATCTCGTCGTAGAGCGCGCCAAGCTGAAATTGCACCTGGTCGTTCTTGGGATCCAAGACAGCTACCTCTTGCAGAGTAGCAATCGCCTTCTGATAATCCTTGGCCTTGCGGTAAAGAGAGGCCAAGAGGATGAGGACGTCCTTTCGATCCTTTCTCTCCTGTAATGCTCCCTGAACCGCCTCAATGGCTTTGGGGAAATCTTCACGCTGATCATAGAGATAGGCAAGTTGAATACGAGCGTCGGCATAGAACTCGCTCTTTTCTGGGATGCGCGAGAACTCTTCCACGGCCCGTTCGTGGGCTTTCATCTCAGCGTAGGTCGTGCCCAGATAATAACGAACCCGATCATTGTCAGGATCGCCGCCCAAGACCAGGTTAAACTCCGTGGCCGCTCGCTCAAAGTCG
The DNA here is from genome assembly GCA_005878685.1 of Deltaproteobacteria bacterium. Classification (GTDB taxonomy): domain Bacteria; phylum Desulfobacterota; class Binatia; order UBA9968; family UBA9968; genus DP-36. Next base: position 3,579 of record VBLN01000178.1, read on the forward strand.
CCCTTCTCATAATAGATGAGGCCGATCTTCGTCCTGGTCTCTCTTGGATCCGCCTCGACGGACTGCAGTTTCTGAAACTGACTGAGCGCCTCGTCCAGTTTATTCTGCCCGACGTATAGCTCGCCCAATCTCTTTGTCGCCCACGCGCTCTTCGGATTGACCTGTAGAAGTTTTTGATAGCTCTGAATCGCCTCCTCACTCTTCCCCTGGAGCTCGTAAACCAAGGCGAGATCCATGAGAACGGGTTCTGACTTGGGGCTAAGTTCGAGCGCCTTGCGGTAACTCTCTTCCGCTGCCAAATAGAGCTGGCTCCTGGCCCGTACCCGACCGAGATAATAGTACCCGAGAACTGAGTTGGGATTTAAAGCAATGAGTTGGTCCAAATTCTTCGTCGCCTTTTCGTAGTCTCCCGTTTTGAGATAAAGGGCGCCCAAATAGAGCAAGGCCTCCTGATTCTTGGGATCGATGCTGAGCACGCCATTGTACTCTTCGACCCCCCGTGAGTCCTCTCCCATCGCAGAATAAAGGCCGGCCAAAAGCAAATGGGTATCGGTATCCTTGGGATCCAAGCGCCCAGCCTCTTCAGCCTCTTTCAAGGCCTGTTTGAGATCCCCCTTACGGAGATAGAGCGTTGCCAGGCGAAACTTGAGGTAAGCATTGGCGGGGTCGGCTTGAGCAGCTGTCTCGTACTCTTTCAGAGCTTGGGCAAACTCACCTTCGGCTAGCAAAAGCTGGCCCAAGGCGAAGTGGCCAAGGGCCTTGGCCTCGGCTGGAACCTCAACCTTTTTTTCCTGCTGAAAAGGCAGCTCAGGCTGTTGGACAAGCTCTGTCGGCGGTTCTTTAAGTTGAGGTAGCGGCGGGATACAAGCTGACAGGAGAGCGAGAAAAACAGCTCCCAGAAGGGAGAGAAGAATCATCATCTAACTAGTTAACATACTCCCTACGGAGGGTCAACGAACGACTATTCTCTTCTCCCTCCTTTCCATTTATGCTAATTTTCTTGTGGACTTCCAGCGTTGGGAGTGGGTCGGCATCTCAACAGTTGGTCCATCGAACTCATTGCTTAGTCCTCGTGACTCGGCGCTGATTACTGACCCCTGATTCTGAAGCCATGGCAGCGTCTCGGGAAGAAACAAAAAAAGAGATCCTAGATCTCCGCCAAGAAATAGAAAAGCACAACTACCATTATTACGTTCTCGACGATCCGCTGGTAAGCGACGCTGAGTATGACCGCCTCTTTCGCAGATTGGTGGAGTTCGAGAAGAAGCATCCAGAATTTGCCTCTGCGGACTCTCCCACGCAAAAAGTCGGCGGCCCTCCCCTGGAGAAATTCGCAACGGTGCGCCACACCCTGCCGATGCTTTCGCTCAACAACGCCAACGATCGAGAGGAAATGGAGGAGTTTGAGGAACGGATCAAGCGCTTTCTAAAAAGCACCCAGCCTATCGAGTATATCGCGGAGCCGAAGATTGACGGCGTTGCAGTCGAGCTGGTTTACGATCAGGGGCGTCTGACGGTTGGCGCCACCCGCGGAGACGGCATCAACGGTGAAGATATCACCAACAATCTAAAGACCATTCGCTCGATTCCCCTCACGCTTCATAGGGCAAAGAAGCCGATCCCGCAACGTCTTGAGGTCCGAGGGGAGGTTTTCCTTTCTCTCAAGGCCTTCCAGAAACTTAACCGAGAAAGGGAGGAGCAGGGGCAACCTATCTTCGCCAACCCGCGCAATGCTGCCGCCGGCTCCCTGAAGCAACTCGATTCCACCATCACGGCCAGGCGTCCTCTGGACATCTTTTGTCACGGCGCCGGAGAGGTCGCGGGGGTCAGTTTTGCTAGCCAAGTGGAATTTCTCCAAACCCTGAAAGATTGGGGACTCAAACCCGTTCCTTTCACCCGGCTGTGTTATAGCTTGAAGGACATCTTTGCCTTCCACGAAGAAATGGAGAAACGACGCGACGAGCTCCCTTACGAGATCGACGGCATTGTCGTCAAGGTCAACAGCCTGGAGCTGCAGAGACGCCTGGGAGAGATCGCCCGCTCCCCCCGCTGGGCCATCGCTTACAAGTTCAAAGCCCGCCAGGCAACGACGCGCATCCTCGACATCCAGCCTCAGGTAGGGCGCACGGGGACCCTCACGCCCGTAGCCAGCCTTGAGCCGGTGCCGGTAGGCGGGGTCATAGTCAAGAGCGCTTCATTACATAACATGGACGAGATAGAGCGTAAGGACATCCGCATCGGCGACACCGTAGTCGTGGAGCGAGCCGGGGACGTCATCCCTTATGTCGTTGAAGTCATCAAGGAAAAAAGAACCGGGCGGGAGAAAAAATTCAAGATGCCCGAGCGGTGCCCGGTCTGCGGCTCGTCGGTCTATCGGGAAGAGGGGGAAGCCGCCTACCGCTGTGTCGGCCTTTCTTGTCCGGCGCAACTAAAAGAGAGCATCAAATTCTTTGGCTCCCGGGGGGCGATGGACATCGAGGGGTTGGGCGAGAAGCTTATCGATCAACTGGTCGACCGCGGACTGGTCAAGGATTTAGCCGATCTCTACAACCTCAAAAAGGAGCAGTTAGCCGGTCTTGAGCGAATGGCGGAGAAATCGGCTCAGAATCTTCTCGATGCCTTGGAGCAAAGTAAGGATATCGCCCTGCCGAGATTTCTCACCGCCTTGGGGATCCGCCACGTGGGCGAGGCGACCGCCAAGCTACTTTCGGACCATTTCGGCGACCTGCACACTCTCATGGATGCCCCTGAAGAGAAGCTAATGGAAGTGCGCGAGATTGGCCCCGAGGTCGCCAAGAGCATCGCCCGTTTTTTCGCCCAAAAGGATAACCGGAGGGTCATCGAAAAGCTCCTCCGATCCGGAATACGTCTGCAGAG
>VBLN01000179.1:0-3106 GCA_005878685.1 Deltaproteobacteria bacterium
TCATCTACTCCCGAACGAATTTTTCGAAACCTCCGAAAAACACTTTCAATGCCGGGGACGGTCATGTTGAAATAGTGACTTGGATCTCCATGAAAGGGTTGAAGAAACGCTGCATCAACGCGAATCAGCCCTCCGGGTTTGACGACACGATATATCTCCTCCGCAAGCCCCCATGGGTCAATTACATGCTCCAAGACTGATTCGCTGATTACTGCATCAAAACAAGATTCACGGAAGGGGAGCCTGGCTGTATTGGAAACGACTGAAATAGAGGGATAATGGATAATTTCTTGACGAACGACATTAGGGAAGAGCTCTTCATCACTAGGGTGGCCCGCTCCTAGGTCGAGAACGACGCCTTTCCTGTTTTTCAAAATAATTTCCCGTGCTGCCTTGGAGTAAGGATTGGTTCTTCCTGTTTGCATGGTGCGATCAACGTAATCCTCCTTCTTCGGCAAAAATATCGGAACGCTCCTTCTTACAGGATAGTTGATACCACACCCTGAACATCTCAATGTCTCATTTGTCTGGCCAAAAACTTCGCAACCGCAAGCAGGACAAGCCAAAAGATCAAGGAGGTTTCTGCCATTTATTGTTGGGAAACAGCTGGGATCTGAAGATAAATCTCGATACTCTTTTTTGTGAAGCATTCCCTTATCGAGTGCTTCTGCGCTCTTTGCAAAAACGTCTTCTCTGTCCTGCTTCTGCGGTTCTAACCCTTCTTCACAAAGCATCTGTTCAACCTTGACTCCGTTGCTCTCTCCCGAGCCAATCAGCTTCCCTCGCTGTTGGTTCTCCTGTCCCCTTACCGTGATCAACACTTCATCATAGACCGAGATAGGTATCCCTGATAGTTCACACGCCTTAGCACGGAGGTCAGCCACCCGTTTCTTGAAGGATTTCTGCCACTCCAAAAGCATAATAAGAGCAAATGTCAGTCGTTCGTCAAATTTCCTCTCTACAGCCTCGGCTACATGTTTCGCGTTGATACTTGGAAATTGGTTTTCTAAAAAATAACTCTTCGAACCACCCCGCTTCTGTAACCATTCTCGCAGCCACCAACGCATCGGCAACACAAAGCCCTGTTTGGGGCGTCGCAAAATTTCTTCCGGTAACCAATGCTGCGCTATTCGACGCAGGGCTACCTTCGTCGTGACTTTGTTAATCCGTTCTGACGCAGGCAAGCGAAGTGCAGCTTCAACGACACCTCTATGAAGGTAAGGAACTCTGCCCTCCAAACTGTGAGCCATTGTCATTCGGTCTAGTTTTACCAGTAGATCATCCGGTAGCCAACTGGAGAGATCAGCGGCTCCGGCCCGCTGAACAGCACAGGAGGCTTTATCGAGAAGGCCAATGAATTCTCGCTCCCAGCGATCCAAGGACAGTAGCGATTGGTCCATAAGTTCTTTCCGCTCTTCTGACGTCGTTAGTAACGGAAAGCCCGATGGACTCACCGGAATCGGATTAGCAACGAGCCTATTGAGCATGCTGGTCGACGAAGGTAACGCCTTTCCGTCGTTAGATAAGAACTGTCTATAGTAATCATAGCCTCCGAATATCTCGTCAGCTCCCTCACCTGAAAGAACGACTGTAACATGCCGTCGTGCCTCTCGACTCAGCCAATACACTGGTAACATTGCTTGATCGCCTAAAGGCTCGTCTAACGCGTCAACGACTTCCAACAATAAGGTCTCGAAATTGTCCTGGTCAAAGAGAAAGTTATGGTGGTTGCTCCCAATATACCCAGCCACCAGTTCTGCATATTTCCTCTCGTCATGTTCAGCAGAAGGGAACCCCATAGAAAAAGTTGCTATTCCCGGCGAATAACGTGCAGCGATTGCCGCCACTAAGGAGCTATCAATTCCACCCGAAAGAAAAACTCCAACCGGTACATCCGCAACAAGACGAGAAGTAACCGCTTGCTCCACGCACTCTTCAAGTTGCGTCTCGCCACCGCTTTTCGTTTGCTCCAACGACATACGATAATACGAATATCGGTGGGGTATCATGTCCTCAATAGAGATACAAATCCGATCACCGGGTAGGACTCGGCACACACCCTTTAAGATCGTTCTATCGCCTGGCACAAAGTGAAGGGCAAGGTATCGATCAAGCGCCACGAGGTCTATCGCGGTATCGACCCAGGGCAAGGCGGCCAGTGGGAGTAAACTTGAAGCATAGGCGAAGCGATTTGACTCCCAACTATAAAAGAGGGGTTTCTCTCCGAAACGATCTCGTGCAAGATGAAGCTCATCTGTACGCTTATCAAATATGGCTATGGCGTACATTCCGTCGACTCGATCAAGGAGCCCTTCGATGCCCCAGCAGGCATATCCATGAGCCAATACTTCAGTATCGCTGTTAGTCCCAAAAGAAAACCCAGCCTGCTCCAGATCGTTCCTAAGGACCCTGTAGTTGTAAATCTCGCCGTTTTGGAACACCACCACTTTTCCCCCTAGACTGGTCATCGGCTGCCATCCGTGCGCGGTATCTATGACCGCGAGTCGACACATTCCCATTCCGATCTTGTCCTGGAAGAATTCACCGACTCCATCGGGACCTCGCGCAGCCATGCTGGTGCGCAAAGTCCTTAGAACTTCCCTATCGACCCCTTCCTTCTTATCAATGATGCCTAGGATCCCACACATAGTGCTTCTTATATTTCATGAGCCACTAGCGACAGCCCTATCTATTGCTCCGACTTGTCCATAAGGAACGGCGGCCTGCTTATGCTCTTTGTCCACCGGATATCCTTTGCTCATAAATGCTTCTCGGAACAGTTCTGCGTATCCTCTGACCATCTCATCAAAGGTGGTGAGTGACTTAAGCATCTTTGGAGAATTTCCGGCAAGAAATGCCCGGAACTCTTTATCATTGGCGAGCTTAATGATTGCCGCAGCCAAGCCGTTCGTATCGCCGGGACGATAAATTAATGCATTCACATTCTCCTGAACCTGTTCTTTTATCCCAAAAACGTCTGTTGTAACTATTGGTAATCCGAAAGCCATCGCTTCAAGGATAACTCTTGGATAGCTTTCCAAACGCGACGTACACAAGAACACATCCGCAGCAAGGTAATACAGGCCAACGTCATCTGTCTCGGGGA